>NZ_JBIKSE010000090.1:0-4633 GCF_044348765.1 Arenimonas sp. | reverse complement strand
CGACAGCGACTCGCGCACGGCGTAGGACAGCAACGCTAGTTTCTCCCGCACGGTCTCGGCCGAGTCGTCCTCAGCGATGACGTAACGCTCGATGAACTCGTCGGACAGCACAACGTGAACACGGTCGGAGTCGAACCCGGGGATGACGACGGGACCGTCGCTCCCGTCGAGCGCCGCCGCCGGCGCCATCAGTAGCAGCACCTCGCGACCGTCGGACGCTGTCGCTCTCGCGATCACGTCGGGATCGTTCACTTCCCACCCCCACGCGTCGGCGCTCATTCCGTCATCGTAGCGCCTCGACGATCAGAGACTCGCCGCCTCGATCTTCCCGATGACGAGTCGAAGCGATCGTGCTCCGGAGTAACCCGTCAGGATCGACGGTCCGGACTGGTCGCCCTCCTCGATCATGTACTCGGCGCGGTAGTCGAGGTCGACGATCGCGGCGTCGGCGTCGAGCACGATCAGAGATCGTTTCGATCGTGTGCCGGACATCTCGCCCCACACGATCATTCGATCTTCGTCGCTGGTCGCGATGTCGTTCTGATCGGCGATGATCGAGAGGAGGCCGACGATCTCCTCCGCCTGAAACTTCGTGAGTTCGATTTCCATCGCGCTCACCTCCGGCCCTTTCGGTTGGTCGGCGGGATCGCCGGCGATGGTTGGAACCGACGATGCTCGACGCGTGGACGGTAAAGACGGACACGCTCGGAGCGGAACGTCCGGAACATCCGAACGCCGGCGGGATCTTTCGATCCACCGAAGACCGTGATGTCGCCGTTCGACGCGACCGAGATGAAGACGAAAGCGCCGGGGACGCCGTCGACCTTGACCTCGGCACCCTTTTCGATTTCTGTCCACGTTGTGTTACTCATGATGGGGATCCTCCTCGGATCGCTAGGCGTCGAGGACCGCCCTCGACTGATTGAAGTCTACACGATAACTCTACCCCCGTCAAGTACCCGCAACGATGACGACCTCGACGACACCGACTCGACGACCTCGCTCGACGTCGAGTCGAGCACGCGTCGCCCCGATCCCTTATCCGGTGCGGATCTCTCGGCATACTTGACCGGGGTAGAGGTGTCGTGTATTGTTACGTCTGTCGGAAACGCCGACGCCTAGCACCTCGAAAGGGTCGCCACCATGAAAACCACCACCGCCGCACAGATCACAGTCGGAGACATCGTCGTCGACCGATACACCGCTCAGAACGCCGGCAGTCTCGGCGCCATGCGCGCCGGCCGAGTCGTCGAGATCGTGAACGAGATGGAAGTCCTCCGAGTCGTCGGCATGGGATCGAGTGTCGACCGACGCGGTCTCCGCTCGACATGGAAGCGGACCGATCAACCGGCGCCGTTCATCGCGATCTACTTCAAGGCCGGACGCGCTCAGATCCTCCGGGCCGACTCGATCGTCGAGGTCGCACGATGAGCGCCGTCGAGATGATCGTCGCCGGACTCGCCACCCGGCGCGACTACCTCGCCGACAAACTCGCCCACCATCGCGACGCGTTCACCTCGATCGGCATCGCATCACTCGAACAGCAGATCGCCGACCTCGACGACGAGATCGCCCTCACCACTGGAGCACAACGATGAACACCGCCACCAAGAAGAAGACGATGTCGACTCGCGTCGATCAGTTTCGACGACGCGCCGAGGCCGGCATCCGCAGCGCGAACCCCGACGCGCTCGACCTCGACATCGAATGGATCGAACCGGCCCGAAAGGTGACATGGCCGACCGGCGTCTCCGGATACATCGGTCGACTCCAACTCAGCGCCGACGGTCACGAGGTCCGACGAGTGACAGCGCGCGAGACCCCGTCCGGACTGTCGGTCGGATGACGCGACAGATCCGACACCGACTCGACCCCGATCGCTAAGATCCACCACCACCATCACCGAAGGAGCACCACCACCGAAATGAACCATCACGAAATCGACCGCCTCTCGATCATGATCTCGATCGAGGTCCCCGACGCTTTCATCGAGTCCTACCCGTGGATCATCGGACCATTCCCCGAGGAGACCGACATACTCGATCTCGTCGCTCTCGGAGATGGCATCGTCGACGCGTTGCTCACCCGCTACCCGGTCGGGACTTCGATCGACCTCGACGTCGTTTCGCTGACACCGTCCTCGACAGCGTTCGACGCCGAGCGTCTCGCCGATCTCATCACCAACGAACACCGAGCCGTCGACCCGGACCTCGCCGACATCTTCGACGACCTGTACGTCCGGGAGATCCTCGACTCGATCACGACCGACGAGGTCGAGCGATGAACTCTCCCGTCGTCGCCGTCCGACTCGACCCCGAGACCCATAACGCGCTGAACGTCGCCGCCGCTCGTGCCGGCGTCCCCCGGAGCGCTCTCCTCCGCCGAGCGATCGTCGCCCTCGTGATCGACCTCGCATCGGAGGCGACCGATGACTGAACCGCGTTATCTCGTGACCGTCGAGTTCCCCGGATCCTCGTCGATCGTGTGGACCCGGGCCGGCGGATGGCTCACGACTCGCGACCGGGCCGACGCTCTGCCCGCCACTGACGCCGACGCTCTGATCGAGGTCCTCGTCGCGACGTGTCCCGGATCGAGGATCGAGCGGATCGAGGTCCCGTCGTGATCGCTCAACGTGTCACCGCTCGACCGTCGCTCGGTCAGACCGGCGCCGTATGGGTCGAGATCAGTCCGTCGAGCACCGGTCAGGATCTCGGCGCGCATCTCTCGACGCTCGACGCCGTCCGACTCGCCGGCGCTCTCCTCCTCGCCGTGGAGCAGATCCACGAGGACGAGGCTCGGGGATGAGACGCCTCGACGATCTCCTCGATCGACTGATCGCCGCCGCTGAGGACGATCCTCTCGTCCTCGCCGCCGGAGCGCTTGTCGGGATCCTCGCGTTCGTGGTCCTTGTCCTCGCCGGTCTCGTCCTCGCGGGTCTCGTGTGGATCGCTCTCCCGTGGTCGCTGGTCGCTCTCCCGTTGCTCTGCCTCGGATGGGCGCTCGCTGATCGGGGTCGAGGAGACCCGGGTCGCTGATCGAGGTCGGAGATCCGTAGGGGGGACTGGCATCCCTCGGGGTACTTGACCGGGGTAGAGTCGCCGTGTATGGTTACATCCATGACAACGACCACCACCACCGCCCGCACCTTCACCGCCGAAGGCGAGACCTTTACCACGAAGTCAAAGGCCCGCTACGCCGTCGTCCTGACCTGCTCAGGCGGCGTGTATTGCTCCGACCGCGACTACGGCGTCCCCGGCTCAGGCGCCGGCGCCGTCGTCATGGCGAAGCATACGAGCAACTCGACCACCGCCGTAAAGGCTCTCGTCCGTTATGCGAAGGACCTGACCCGCGACGGAGCGCCGGCCGGCTCCTTCGTGTCCGGCTCCGTCGTCGACACCGAAACCGGCGAGATCATCGCCAACGCCTAACCCAACCCGGCCGGGAGAAATCCCTCTCCCGGCCGACCTAGAGATCCGAGGAGGATCACCACCATGAAAACCACCACCGTCCCCGCCACCGTCGGTTCATACAGCGTCGACGCCCTGATCGTCGTCGCTGACGTCTCGCCGAAGGAGACCGCCGCTCTCCTCCGGACGATGCTCCGCCAACGAACCGGCCTCCGATTCTCGGTCACGACTGGCCGAGGCACCGCCGCCAACCATCTCTACATTTCGGCCGGCAACGTCGACGACATCTCCGAGCATCGCGACGCCTACCGAGTCGTCACGGGACGCGCGATCGGTCACCCGCTCGACATCCTCCTCGACCGCTCCGACCGGATCCGGACGCTCTGCCTCGTCGCCGGCGCCGACGTCGACGCCGCATGGCTCGACGAGGTCGCTCCCCGTCGAGACTACGGGTACTGAGCATGAACCCGGAGAGCACCCTCAGAGGCTCGGAGAGCGACGCCGAGATCGGTCCGGTCCTCTCGGTCGATCTCTCCCCGGTCGAGTGTCAGGCGCTCCTACAGGCCCTCGCTCGATCGGTGCGGGATCTCACCGACGAGAAGGCCGCACCTCCACACCGGACCGAGGAGGAGATCGTCGACGACGTCGTCGTAGCGTGGGCGCTGATCGACCGGCTCTCGATCCCGGTCCGAGACTGGTCCGAAAGAAATCTCCCCGGGGTACTTGACCCCGGTAGAGGGATCGTGTAAGATACATCCATCGGCACACCGGCCGACACCTAGCCGCCACGGAGGCGACCACCATGAACACCACCACCAACACACCCGGATACAACTGCCGGATCACGATCTCCTTCTCGACAGACAAGAACGGCCGACGTCGCGCCCGTTACATCGCTCAGGGCCGCTACCCGTTCCGCTCTCTCCCTCTCCCGGTCGACACCGCCGAGATCCTGATCGCCACCGGCGGAGCCGACCTCGACGGAGGCGCACGATGAACACCGACCGGATGCTCGACCGCTACGTCCGAGGAGGAGGCAATCCCGCCACCGGCGCCGCCCTCCTCGCCGAACTCCTCGACGCCCACGACGGCGCCAACCTCGACGCCGCTCTCGCCTACTGGGGGTTCACACGATGAGCACCGCCACCGATCGCCGAGCACGCCGTCGCGAGGCACTGACCTACGCCGGCATCCGCTCCGCATCGTTCGCCCGATCGACCGGGACC
>NZ_JBIKSE010000098.1:0-4637 GCF_044348765.1 Arenimonas sp. | reverse complement strand
TCTTGCTCGCCCCACAAGAGCAGCGTGGGGGCCTTGATTTTCTTAAGTCGGGGGACTGGATCTGTGTAGATGGTTTGATTCGACCTGTCCAAAATTGCGCCCCGTACGCCGGGAGCTCTGAGCATGTCGTGGTACCGATTGACCAAGGTCTCTTTCAACATCTGAGGGTCTGCAAAAGCCGGCTCAATTGATTTCTGAACAAAGTACTTGGGCAAAAAATATTGAATCAGGCCCATGATGGCAGGCACTTCATAAGGCTTGCTGCCAATGTCTTTGAGTTCCGGAAAACCATCCGGGGCCATCAGCACCAAAGCTTGCACGCGCTCGGGCTGCGAGGCGGCCAAAGCCCACGCCATTTTCCCGCCCATGGAATGGCCAATGACAGAGAACTGATTCAAACCGAGCTTGTCGACAAAGTGAGTAAGGATGGCAACATCGGTGGCTTCTGAATAATCCTGCGCTGGATGGGCACCGGTCAAGCCAAAGCCCGGCAAATCGAGCCGGATGACACGGTATTGGGGGTCTAACTTCGCCGACCAGTCATCCCAAGTTTGCAAGCTTGACCCAAAGCCGTGCAAAAACAACAAAACGGGGGCATTTTTGGGTCCAGAGTCTTTGTAATAAACGGTCAAACCATCCACCGCGATGCTTTGGGCTGGGGGAGCACCATAACGCTTAGTCAATTCGGCGCGCTCAAGATCGGGCGTCCAAAGGCCAAGCAATGCCAATGCCAAGATGGCGGCACCAAGGCCAAGTTTGGTCAACTTTTGAGGGCGTGTCATCATCAAAGGCAGGGTTTAAATGAATGGCATTTGACAAAACGTCAAGTTAAATTGACACTTTACGGGATTTAAAAAAAATACATCTGTTTGTATGGCAACTTTTTTACAAAATGACAGTTTTTTGAGGGCTTGTCTCAGGCAAGCAACTGATCACACCCCAGTTTGGCTCATGCGGCAAGCCGGCCGTTACTTGCCAGAGTACCGAGCCACACGTGAAAAAGCTGGCAGCTTCATGGGCTTGGCAACGGACAAAAATTTTGCCACCGAAGTCACGCTGCAGCCCTTGGACCGGTATGCGCTTGACGCTGCCATTTTGTTTTCTGACATTCTCACCGTGCCAGATGCCATGGGCTTGGGCCTGAGTTTTGCCCAAGGTGAAGGGCCGCGCTTTGAAAAAGTCGTGCGCGATGAAGCTTCCGTGGCGGCCCTTCATGTGCCCGACATGAACAAATTGAAGTATGTGTTTGATGCGGTCACCTCCATTCGCAAGGCCTTAAATGGGCGCGTGCCCCTCATCGGATTTTCGGGCAGCCCATGGACCCTCGCCTGTTACATGGTGGAAGGTGCCGGTTCGGACGACTACCGCCATGTCAAAAGCTTGATGTACAGCCGCCCAGACTTGATGCACCAAATATTGAAAATCAATGCCCTGTCTGTCGCCGATTATCTGAACGCACAAATCGACGCCGGCGCACAAGCTGTCATGATCTTTGACAGTTGGGGCGGTGTTTTGGCCGATGGGGCTTTTCAGCCTTTCAGCCTTGATTACACTTCCATGGTTTTGTCGCGTCTCAAAACGCATGCTGAAGGTCGACAAATTCCCAGAATCGTTTTCACCAAAGGGGGTGGACTCTGGCTGGATGAAATGAAGCACTTGGATTGCGAGGTTTTGGGTCTCGACTGGACCATGAATTTAGGCAAAGCGCGCGCCTTGGTGGGCGGCCAAGTGGGGGGCCCTGGCAAGGCGCTTCAAGGCAACATTGATCCCAATGTGTTGTTTGCACCCCCAAGCAGCATCGAAAAAGAAGTCAAGCGCGTTTTAGACAGCTTTGGCCCGCCTCACTCCGACATGCACCAAACCGGGCCCACCCACATTTTCAATCTGGGTCACGGCATTCACCAAAACACCCCTCCCGAGCATGTGACAGCGCTCATTGAGGCCGTCCACAAACACTCCTCCAGGTCCATGATCTGATCTTTGTGAGAGCCTCATGTCCGACAAATCACTGCCTTACTTGCCTGCTGATGACTCCCAGAGAATGGCTCTCCACAATGAGATTCACACTCGCCCTTCTGCTACTTTCAAACTGCCAAGCCTGATTGTTTATGTGGCCGTATTGAATGCGGGCGTGAGCATGTCAGATGAATGCGCGCATTTGCAGCTGTTGCCCGGGCATCAAGACCTGGACGTCGTGAAGATGAAGGGCAACTTTTTACAACTTCAATGCCAAGGCTACAAAGTCATTTGGGAACGACACACCGAATTTACGCGCTACACCGTTGTCCAAGCGCTGCCCAGTCATGCCGGATGGGGCAGCCAACTGCCAGAACTTAGCAGCCATGTTGCCACGGGCAATGCTTGGCTAAGCCGCATTCCTGGCAAAACCATCACAGCCATCCACTTGGCCATGTTGAATGAGGGCATGGACGACGACGATGCGTTCTTCAAGGCCAAACAATGGCTTGGAGAAGGCACTGTGATTGGCTCCAAAATGGGCAGAACTGCAGACAACCGATCTCACTCCCATCTCATGACCAACCTCAGAATTGGCTCCGATGGTTTTGAGCGCATATTGGTCTTGGCCTCTCCCCAAACCTCCGAGAACAGATCGGGGCGAATTGCCCAAAGACTGCTGGAGCTGGAAACCTACCGAATCATGTCATTGTTGAGTTTGCCTGTTGCCAAACAATTGGGCGCCAAATTGGCACAGACTGAAATTCAGCTGGTTGAAATTACCAAACGCCTCGAGAAGAAAATTGATTCAGATGAAGTGTTGCTGAATGATTTGGCGGGCTTGTCTGCAGAGGTGGAAAGCATCACGGCAGAAAACAGTTACAGATTCTCGGCAGCGGTTGCCTATGATGGCATTGTGCGTGAGCGCATTTCAGAAATGCGAGAGCAACCTTTGTCTGGCATCCAAACCGTGGGTGAATTCATGCAACGCCGGCTTGCACCCGCCATGGCCACCGTCAACGCCACGTCTGAAAGGCTGGCCGCTTTGGCTCAGCGCTTGTCCAGAGCCAGTGCCCTCTTGCGAACTCGCGTTGACATTGCCACCGAGGCACACAACCAAGAACTGCTTGAAAAACTGACCAAAGGTCAGGCCTTGCAATTGAGGCTTCAATCTACCGTTGAAGGCCTGTCCATTGCCGCCATCAGCTATTACGTGGTCAGTCTGATCTTGTACCTTGGCAAAGCAATGGAAAGTGCCGGGGTTAACATCAACCCTGAAATGTTGGCCGGTTTCAGTACGCCAGTGGTTTTGTTTGTCTCTTGGAAATTGATTCAGCGCATTCACCGCAGCTTGAAAGAACTCTAAGGTCTTTTTTATTTTGGAAATTTTTATGACAACACCATTTCCTCTCAGTCGCCCTCGTCGTTTGCGCCGTGACGACTTCAGTCGCCGCTTGGTTCGCGAACATGCCTTGAGCGTCAACGATTTGATCTATCCTGTTTTTGTTTTAGAGGGTGAGAACAGGCGCGAGCCAGTGGCTTCCATGCCCGGCGTTGAACGCATGAGCCTCGACCTCTTGTTGAATGTGGCGCAAGAGTGCGTCAAGTTGGGCATTCCTGTGATGGCACTTTTCCCGGTCATCAGTAGCCATTTAAAAACGCCCGATGGCAAAGAGGCAACCAATCCGAAGGGGCTCATTCCCCATGTGGTGGCCACCCTCAAAAAGAATTTCCCCTCTCTGGGCATCATGACCGACATTGCGCTTGACCCCTACACCAGTCACGGCCAAGATGGCCTGCTCGATGAATCTGGCTACATCTTGAACGACATCACTGTCGAGGTTTTGAAGCAACAGGCACTCACCCACGCAGCAGCGGGCGTTGACATCGTGGCGCCCAGCGACATGATGGATGGCCGCATTGGTGCCATTCGCCAAGCACTGGAAGATGAGGGTCACATTCACACCCGAATCATGGCTTACAGCGCCAAGTACGCCAGTGCCTTTTATGGACCGTTTCGCGATGCTGTGGGCTCTGCTGCCAACCTTGGCAAGAGTGACAAAAAAACCTACCAAATGGACCCGGGCAATTCAGATGAAGCACTGCGCGAAGTGGCCTTGGACATTGCAGAAGGTGCCGACATGGTCATGGTCAAGCCAGGCATGCCGTACTTGGACATTGTGCGCCGGGTCAAAGATGAATTCAAAGTGCCCACCTTTGCATACCAAGTATCAGGTGAATATGCCATGCTGAAAGCGGCCGCCCAAAACGGTTGGCTCGATCACGATGCCGTCATGATGGAAAGCCTGCTGGCCTTCAAACGCGCGGGTGCCGATGGCATCCTCACGTACTTCGCCATTGATGCTGCCAAAAAACTCACAGCACATTCTTAATTCTTGATCATCTATGACCACCAAAATCATCATTGCGACCCGTGAGAGTCGGCTGGCATTGTGGCAAGCCAACCATGTCAAGCAGCTGCTTGAGACTCAAGGGCATGAAGTTTCCCTTTTGGGCATGACCACCATGGGGGATCAAATTTTGGATCAGCCCTTGAGCAAGGTGGGTGGCAAGGGCTTGTTCATCAAAGAGCTAGAGGTGGCATTGGTAGAAGGCAAGGCGCACATTGCGGTTCATTCTTTGAAGGATGTGCCCATGGATTTGCCAGAGGGGTTTGAGCT
>NZ_JBIKSE010000063.1:0-4691 GCF_044348765.1 Arenimonas sp. | reverse complement strand
ATCGATAGCTCCATTCAGGATTAACAAGAATAAAACATATGTTGTACATCATCTGTTGTATTATTGTCAACTGTAGAAGAAAGATGAAATTGAAGGAAATGCCATGTCAATGAGCATGATCGATAAGGTGCAAGAAGCCACCTTGAAAGTTATTGCCGATGAAGGGGTCAACGCGGTGACTATCCGTAGGGTGGCAAAGGAGCTGAATCGTTCAACGACGGTCATAACCCACTACTACGCCAGTAGAGATGAGTTACTTCGAGAGAGTATTTCGTCAATACTGATTGAAAGGAGAAAAGATGCTAAAGCAGTTATTGCTCAAGCCAAAGATCCTCTGTGGGATTTCCTAGAGTGGTCAATTCAGAATGCTCATCAGGAGGTCTGGCATGCCCTTCTTGCTTCTAGTTGTGCAGGATTAGAGCAAGTAGTTGTTCATCTCGTTAAAGATTTCGAGGATTGGTGGACTCAATCATTGGAAAACCTTCTTCGAGGACGAACCAAGAAAGAACGGTCGATTGCTGAAGCAACCGACATTATTGGGGTAGTAGTAGAAGGATTGCTTTTGATGAATGGAAGACAAATGTCCAGCAAGATGTCTCAATCTCAGATTCTGCGAGCTACTATCGCACCCTTACTAAAGTAATTCTGGGTTCCGTCCAGCTGACGTTCCATGCTTGTTATCCACTCGGCTTGCCTGCTTTAGTTCGTTCCGGCAGCTCTTTATGGCCTCCGAGAGTGGTGTTGTGGCAGGACTTTTACGAAGACACGGGTGCGTGATACCCCGCGCTGCGGTAAAATGGTCCCACCCCGTAAATCTGGACTCCGATGAAACCTGCCCGTACCGACGGCATCGATCCCGCCGCCCGCTCGCGCTCCCGCCGCCGTGCTCTGCAGGCTGTGTACGCCTGGCAGCTGTCGCACACACCGGTCGACACCGTGCTGGAGCAGTTCAGCCACGAGCAGGACATGGAGGTGGCCGATCTGCCGTATTTCGAGGCATTGGTCCGCGGCGTCATCGACGGCCATGTCGATCTGGATGCCGCCTTGTCCCATTGTCTGGACCGCCCGATGGAGCAGGTCGATCCGATTGAGCGTGCGGTGCTGCGCATTGCCGCCTTCGAGCTGCGTGACCGCATCGATGTGCCCTACCGGGTCATCCTCAACGAGGCTATCGAAATCGCCAAGCGTTTCGGTTCCGATCACGGCCATACCTACGTCAACGGTGTCCTTGATCAAGCTGCCGGCATCTGGCGCCAGCCCGAGCTCAACACCCGCCGCGGATGAGTGAGTTTGACTGGATTGCCTGGCTGAAAAACAAGGCGCAGCAATCCGGCGCCCGCGACGATGTGGTGCTCGGTATCGGTGATGATGCTGCCATTTGCAGTGTGCCAACCGGCATGCAATTGATTACCTGCACCGACACCTTGGTCGCCGGTGTCCATTTTCCCGCAGACACCCGTGCCACTGACATCGGTTACAAGGCGCTTGCGGTGAACCTCAGCGATATGGCGGCGATGGGTGCCGAACCGGCCTGGATGAGTCTGGCCCTCACCCTGCCTGAAATGGAGTGGGACTGGCTGCAGGGTTTTTCCGAAGGCCTGCTGGAATTGGCCACCGAATACGGCGTCAGTTTGATCGGCGGCGATACCACCCGTGGTCCGTTGACGGTGACCATCAGCGTGCAGGGCTTCGTGCCGGCGGGTTCGGCGTTGCGCCGCACGGGTGCACGCGTCGGCGATGATGTCTGGGTCACCGGTTCGCTCGGCGATGCCGCGGCGGCATTGCAACAGACCAAACACGGCCCGATGCAATCGATGAAACTGCGGCATCGGCTCGACCGGCCAACGCCGCGCGTGGCCGCCGGTTTGGCTTTGCGCGGTCTGGCCAGCGCCGCCATCGACATTAGCGATGGCTTGGCCCAGGACTTGGGACATATCCTTTCATGCAGTGGTGTCGGTGCCGAGTTGGAACTGGGCCGTCTGCCGGTGTCGGCCAGTCTGCTCGATTTCCATAAAGACGATACCGTCCGTTGGGCGCTGCAACTTTCCGGCGGCGATGATTACGAGCTGTGTTTCACCGCTGCCCCGGCCGAGGCTTTTGCTATCGAGCAGGCCATGGCGGCCGCCGGTGTCAGTGCTTCGGTCATCGGACACATCACCGCCGAATCCGGACTGCGCTGCCTGACGCCGGATGGCGAACACTTAGCGCTGGAACAGGCCGGCTACCGGCATTTTGCGGAGACAAAGCATGTTCACTGATTACCGCCTGCTCAAGCACCCCTATGCCTGGATCGCGCTCGGTTTTGGCAGCGGCTTATCGAAAAAAGCCCCGGGCACTGCGGGCTCGCTGCTCGCACTACTGCTGTGGTGGCTGCTGATGGCTGAGCAACCGGTATGGTTGCAGCTGGTGGTCATTGCCGTCGGCTTCGAACTCGGCGTGCGCGCCAGCAACTGGATGATCGCCAAAACCGGGGTGCACGATCCGGGCTACATCGTCTGGGACGAATTCATCGGGCAGTGGATCGCACTGCTGTTGCTGCCGAAAACGCTGATGGCCTATGTGCTGGCTTTCGCCCTGTTCCGCTTATTCGATATCGTCAAACGCGGTCCGGTCGGTTGGACCGACAAACACTTTTCCGGCGGCTTCGGGGTGATGATCGATGATGTCAGTGCCGGACTCATGGCCCTGGCGGCGGCGCAGGCGGTGTGGCACTTCACGGGTTCGACTTAAGCCGTCCGCAGCGATTTTCCCAGCCAACGCAGACCCGCCGCCGCTACCAATACCGCCACGCCGGTGGCAACAGCCACGCTTTGCTGGCTCAGCGTCAGCGGGGCGAAATCCATCGCCGCGCGCAGCCAGGGCCAATGGATGGTCAGCGCGGCCAAGGCCAGCGCCAGCAGGATGATGACGTAGGCCGTGCGATTCGGAACGCGCAGACTGGCCAGAAAACCGCCGGCCGGTGCGCGGTTGACCAGAATCAGCGCGGCGTTCGACACCACCAAGGTCACGAACACCAAGGCACGCGTCTGTGCTTCGCTCAAGGGGTCATGACCGAAGTTCGCCCATGCGTAGACGCCGGCCAGGCCGACCAACACACACAGCCCCTGGAAAGCCGCCGAGAACATGTCGGCCGCGCCGAACAGCGGCGCCCGGGTATCGCGCGGCGGCTGCGCCATCACGCCGGATTCGGCCGGTTCGCGTTCGAAGGCGATGGCGCAGGACGGGTCGATAATCAATTCCAGCAGGGCGATGTGCAGCGGAAGCAACAGCGGCGGCAGACCCAGCAGCATCGGCAGCAGCGCGATGCCGGCGATTGGAATGTGAATGGCGAAAATATAGGCCATGGCCTTGCGCAGGTTGGCGAAGATGCGTCGGCCGGTGCGGATGCCGCGCACGATTGAACTGAAGTCATCATCGGTCAGCACCAGCGCCGCCGCTTCGCGTGCCACATCGGTGCCGCGTGCGCCCATGGCCACACCCACATGCGCGGCGCGCAGTGCCGGTGCGTCGTTGACGCCATCACCGGTCATCGCCACCACCTCGCCCGCGGCCTGCAATGCATGCACGATGCGCAGCTTCTGCTCCGGTGCGATGCGGGCGCACACGTTCACCGTGCGCAGGCGTTCGCGCAGGGCCTCGTCGTCGAGGGCCAGCATTTCGGTTCCAGTCAGCAGGTCGCCTTCCGGCAGGCCGGCTTCGTCCGCGATTACCCGTGCGGTGAGCGGGTAATCGCCGGTAATCAGAATCACGCGGATGCCGGCCGAGCGGCACTCGGCCACCGCTGCCGGTACGCCTGCGCGCAGTGGATCGCTCAAGCCAATCAGACCTTCCCAGACGAAGTCGAAATCGTGCGGCGACGCCGGAAACCCTTCGCCGGCATGACGGCCACGGGCCACGCCGAGTACGCGCAGGCCTCGTGCAGCCAGCGCCTCCACCTGCAGAAGCCAGGCCTTGCGCTCGGCTTCGGACAGATGGCAGAGATCCATCACCGCCTCCGGAGCGCCCTTGCTGGAAATCACATGATGCGCGCCTACGCCTTTCCAGGCCTGAGTGACTGCTTTCAGATCGGGTGTCAGTGCATAGCTTTGTGCCAAGTGCCAATCGCCGTGCAGATGTCCGCTGCCTTTCAGGTATTCATGTCCGGCATGGTGGAATGCGGTTTCCATCGGATCGAAGGGTTGCGGGGCACTGGCCAGAATGGCGTGCTCGATCAAGCCGTGGAATACGTCCGGCAACTGCGCGCCATCCGGCAAGGGCCAATGGAGGGTCTTGGGTGCTATCGCCGGGCCGGCGATCAGCGCGCTCACCCGCATACGGTTCTCGGTCAGCGTGCCGGTTTTGTCGGTGCACAGGACGCTGGTGGCGCCGAGTGTTTCCAGCGCATTGATCCGGCGTGTTAGTACGCCGTCGCGGGTCAGTCGATGGGCACCGAGTGCGGGGAACACGGTCAGTACCACCGGATACTCCTCCGGCAGAATGGCCATGGCCAACGCGATGCCGGATAATAGCGCCGGCAGCCATTGACCGGAACGGATGCCGAGTACAGTAATCATCAGTGCGCATAGGATTAAAGCCAGACCGGCCAGGGTCTTCACCAAGCGCGCGGTCTGTGCCTGCAGCGGAGTCTGTTGATCATCGACCTGCGCCAGTGAGCGGCTGATGCGTCCGACCTGGCTGTTGGCGCCGATGGC
>NZ_JBIKSE010000129.1:0-4792 GCF_044348765.1 Arenimonas sp. | reverse complement strand
GCCCAGGAAGCCTGGGCTAAGACTGCTCCTCGCGAGCGAGCAGAAATCCTTCGAGCTGCCTTTGAAAAGGTCACCGCAATGAGTGATGACTTTGCACTACTTATGTCTTTAGAGATGGGTAAGCCTTTTGCCGAAGCCAAGGGAGAGGTAGCCTACGGAGCAGAGTTTCTGCGCTGGTTCTCAGAAGAAGCAGTGAGGGTCACCGGCAGATACGGAACAGCACCGGATGGCAAAAACCGCATCATGGTTCTAAAGCGCCCGGTTGGACCTTCCCTGTTTATTACCCCGTGGAATTTCCCACTTGCCATGGCAACTCGCAAGATGGCTCCTGCCATCGCAGCTGGTTGCACCATGGTGCTAAAGCCAGCAGCACTTACGCCACTTACCTCGATGTTGTTTGTGAAGGTGTTGGAAGACCTAGGTCTTCCTAAGGGTGTAATCAACGTTGTTCAAACTACCCGCGCAGGCGAAGTCACTGGGCCAATCATCAAGGACGAAAGACTTAGAAAACTGTCATTCACTGGTTCAACCGGTGTTGGACGAAGACTGATTGCTGACTCAGCAGATCGCGTTCTTAGAACCTCAATGGAACTAGGCGGCAACGCTCCGTTCCTAGTGTTTGAAGATGCAGATCTAGACAAGGCAGTTGAAGGGGCAATGGCAGCCAAGCTTCGCAACATGGGAGAAGCCTGCACCGCAGCCAACCGGTTCATCGTGCACGAGTCAGTGGCTGCGGACTTTTCAAAGAAGTTTGCCGAGAAGATGTCCGCACTAAAGGTTGCCCGCGGCACCGAAGACGGAGCCAACATCGGACCCCTGATTGACGAAAAGAGCAGAGCCGGTGTTCACGCACTTGTCTCAGACGCCGTTTCCAAGGGAGCCAAGGTTCTAACAGGAGGAGCAATTCCTTCCGGTGAAGGCTATTTCTACCCACCAACTGTTTTGGCTGATGTTCCGGCCAACGCTGAAATTCTCAAAGAAGAAATCTTTGGTCCAGTAGCTCCCGTGATCACATTCAAGACCGAGGACGAAGCTGTGAAGCTTGCTAATTCGACCGAGTATGGTCTGATTGCCTACGCCTTCACGCAGAACCTGAACCGCGGCCTTCGCCTAGCCGAGCGCCTCGAAGTTGGAATGTTTGGTCTGAACGCAGGTGTGATCTCGAACCCGGCAGCTCCATTCGGCGGAGTCAAGGCCTCCGGCCTTGGCCGCGAAGGCGGCTTCGAAGGTATCGAAGAATACCTAGAAACTGTTTATGTCGGCATTGCTGACCCGATGGTTAGCTAATCAGGACAACAATAGATAAGTGAAAACCAAAACCTACCTAAAGTCCCTTTCCCTGCTCGCCGTATCAACTTTGCTTTTGGCGGGGTGTGCGGAGCCAAGACCAGATGCGATTGAAACCCCAACACCAGAGCCAAAGGTTTTTGTCACTGCACCTCTAACAGGTCTCACTCTAGAAGAAGGTGCCGCAGGCACCGAGACCTTCGCAGCACCATCGGTGGCATGCAAGATCGACAACGTCGAGGCAGCAAGACCTCAGTTCAACCTCAACAAAGCCGACATCGTCTTTGTTGAGATGGTGGAATTTGGTCTGACAAGACTTGTTGCCGTTTGGCAATCACAACCAGTAGACCAAGCAGGACCTGTTCGCTCGGTTAGACCAATGGATGCAGACATCACAGCACCACTTGCTGGCATTTTCTGTTTTTCCGGCGGACAACTACCGTTTGTAAACGCAGTGAA
Organism: Arenimonas sp.; assembly: GCF_044348765.1. Taxonomy (GTDB): domain Bacteria; phylum Pseudomonadota; class Gammaproteobacteria; order Xanthomonadales; family Xanthomonadaceae; genus Arenimonas. The sequence goes on along the minus strand of NZ_JBIKSE010000129.1, from coordinate 3,046 downwards.
AGACACCGGTCAGTACATGGCTAGTGAAACTACAGAGCAATCAGACGACAAAGGCAGCTTTTCAAGACTTTCGTCTCGCGGGGCACCGCACAACGTGATGGTTGACGTTGCACTGCTTCAGTCTCAGCATATCGACCACCTCAAGGCACCACAGGCCATGCTTCCGATGGTGGGCTTTGATCAGGCTACTGAGAGCTATGAAGCACCTTCGACCGACATGGGCGAAGAAACCATCAGCTTCCTGGTCAAATACCCACAAGCCGAAAGCGGCTGGAAGGCCGAAGGCAGCTACTTCGTTAGATCACAAGACGGCGATCAGCACATCGACGCCGCAAGCAACGAGATCATTCGCGCCACCAACGTCGTAGTAATGCAAACCAAGACCGACAACTCGTTCAAGGACCCTAAGTACGGTCCGATTCCAAGAACCGTAATGATTGATTCTGGTATGGCATGGGTTTTCAGCAACGGTAAACGGGTCAAGGGCACCTGGTCAAAGACTTCTCAGAGCTCACCAATTCAGTTGACTGATGAAGCAGGAGCTCCAATCAAACTTGCAATTGGAAATACTTGGATTGAGCTAATGGGAAACCCAGCGAAAATCACTATCAAGTCCCCAGAGCCTGCACCAAGCCCAACACCAACTGAAGACGAGTAAACAAACTCTCTTTGGGGACTGCTTTTCTAATCTTGAAAGGGCTCTCGGCCCGGAACTAGCTCCCAGGGCAGCTCGGTCAACTCCCCAGTGTTTATAAGGGCTGTAGGGCCGTTGGGCCCTGCAAAATCAAGATAGACCTGCTCGAGGATTCTTTTGGCGGCCTCCCCAGGGAAAGGGGAGCTTGCCTTGGCAAGCTGCTCAATCTCTTTTGCCTTATCGGGCAAACCATTTGCCCTTGCAGAAGAAATTGCATCCTCAAGTTCAGAAAAAGTTGCAACTTTGATTGATGTTGCAGCTGCAAGTTCACCAATTGCAGTGAATGGCCAGTGACCTTCGTTTTCAAAAAAGATAGTTGGCTTATTTGTGATCAACGGATACTCACCGAGGAATGAAATTCCATCGGTGACCAGCACGTCGGTTGCCAAAAACAACTCAGCGTAAGAACCGTCTTCATCAACGAAGGTGTTTGGAAGCTCGGCCCAAGCATTTCGCCATGCTTCAAGTTCAGAAACAGCGATCACTTTGCGATCGGTTAGCGTTCCCCACAAAAACGGATGGGGTCTAAGAACAATTTGAATGTCTTGGTTGGCTTTTGCAAAAGCCAACATGTCATCTTTGATTCTAGAGAAGACTCCAAAGTTCAACCAGTGAGGAGAATAGGAATGGTGTGGTGCCCACACCACCCTGAATCCTGTCTCTTTGATTGGCCAAGACGCTTTTCCTTGCTCTGCTTCTCTGAATAGACCATCAATCTTTGGTGAACCGGTGAAGTGAACGTAAGAATCACCGCGTTCGGTTGATTTGTATGCTTCTTTAACAAATTTGTCTTGAGTAAAAACTAAAGAGGCAACCTGGTGAAGGCGTTGTTTGTATAAATGTGTTGCAACAAGTGATCCAACTTGCCCACCACCTGGCTCATCATCTGGTTCTTCGACCATTGCAAGAGAAAAATATGGAACGTAAGCCAGTCTTGTGAAAGAAGTTAACTTATCGAAGCGAATTGCGGGCTGATAATTTCTCTGCCAAGGGTAATTTGCAAAAACATAATCAGGTTTTAGCTCCTTAAGGGCATCAAGCACCTCTTGGTTGGAGCTGTCGCTACCTCCCATGTTGAATCTGAGGTGCTTTATGCCCTTAGCTTCGAAAAAACCATGGGCTTTTTCCTCATCTGCGTACCTAAGCTGCCCAGTTAGCTTCCTTGGAAGCGAAATTACGACCGGATCGAACCGGTCGTCTTGATCCATGAGCTGATAGACCTCATCCAAGGCATCCCAGGCCTCGAAATACATGCCTAGGAACACAACTCTGATGGGTTTCATCCCTCAAAGCTAACAAAGCCCAGCCCCCTGTCCACCCCAAACCCCAAAACCCTCTAAAACACTGGGATATAGGCCCATTAACCCTCTAAATCCAGGCCTTTCTGGGCCTAGGCCCACGGCCACCCCTGAAAGGGGTCATTTTGGACCCCAAAAGGCGAGTTTTTGGGGTCCAAAATGACCAAAGATTTATTTAATTGAGGCACGCTGGAGCCCTCGGGGGCCCCAAAATGTGGGGTTAGCTACCTGTCTCAAAACCCTTGAAAACTCGGGGCTTTATCCTTGTAACAAGCCAAATATCGATTTCTTAGGGCTGAGTATGCCCATAGATAAGGAATAGAAAAATGAAGGTTTTGCACAAGGCGAAGCAGCTGCTTCAGGGCTTTGTGCTGCCTGGGGGTTTGTTTAGTCCCAGACTCTTCCTACCGACCATCGGAAGCAAAAATCAGCCAAAAGGCCGCTCTATTTTTGACAGGGCTAAACGGTACGCCCCGCTAGCCCTGGGTACGGGAATCGTTCTCTCGCTAGTAATGAATTTTGGAGTGCCACAGGCTCCTGCGAATGCATCCAACTGCCACGTAGGTAGCAGCGCTTCATGTCCAGCAACCTCACCGCAGGAAATATTCAACCTCTACGGAACAACCACAAACGCCGTTTATTGGCTAAATGTTGCGGGGACTCCAAGGCAAGTGTTTGTTGTTATGGACACCTCTACTTCTTGGGGCAGTGGTTATTGGATCCTTCTAATGAAAGGTGCACGCGGAACCTCTAACTTTGGCTACACGAGCAACCTTTTCACCAGCAACAGCACAGTGCTAAACGAGAGTTCTCCAGCCCGAGATTTCGTATCCGATGCAAAGTATCACGCATACAACAACATTTCTCTTTCGCAAATGTTGGCGGTCATATCTAGCCCTGAGAGAGGCTCGATCTCCAATCAGGGAGACATTGCCAATAACAATTTCGGCGGTCATACCTGGTTAGAAACTGTCGCAAACGAAACTGCCTTTGCAAGACTTACGACTTATCGGTCGCTCAACACTACTGATAACCTTGCGTTCAGTTCTGTGCC
>NZ_JBIKSE010000114.1:0-17102 GCF_044348765.1 Arenimonas sp. | reverse complement strand
TATACGAAGAGCGCGGCGTCTCTGGCGGTGTCCCGCTGCTACGCCGAGAAGAAGGCTGCAAGCTGGCGTTCCTCCGGCCGGGCGATACCGTTATCGTATCGAAGCTGGACCGTATGTTTCGCGATGCGAGAGACGCACTAAACGTGATTGCCGACTGGGAGACGGCGAACATTAATCTCATCATCAACGGCTACGGCAATGTGATGGACAAGGCCAACCCGAACGGACGCTTCATGCTAGAGATCATGGCTGTCTTCTCCGGCGAAGAGCGCCGCCGTATCAGAGAACGTGTCACCGCCGGTAAGAGAGCCAAGCGTTCGCAGGGCGGATATGTCGGTGGCAAAGTGCCATTCGGATTTAAGAAGTCGGGCACAGGCCGCAAGGCCAAGCTGCACCCAGAGCCAAACGCGCAGGACGCATTGATAACAATGAAAGCCGCACGCGTTAAAGGTCATAGCTACCGCGATATTGCTATTATCGTAGCAAAGCGTCATGGTATATCAGTTAGCCACCAAACAATCGCACGCGTAATAAGGGGAGATAAGAATGACGAAATCTGAACCAAACTTCTTTTTGGAGTTTCTGAAGAAGTACCGCGATGATCCCGTAGGGTTCGTGCGCGATATTCTAAGGACCAAGCCAGACCCGTGGCAGATCGAGTTTCTGAAAGCGATTAGCGCCGGGAACCGCCGTATCTCCGTTCGCTCAGGCCACGGTGTAGGTAAGTCAACGGCTGCAAGCTGGGCCATGCTGCATTACTTCCTGACGCGGTATCCGGTGAAGGTTGTTGTGACTGCGCCGACATCCGCACAGTTGTTCGATGCGATGTTCGCGGAACTGAAGCGATGGGTCAATGAACTGCCCGAAGTGCTGAAGGTTCTGATCGAAGTCAAGGCCGACCGTATCGAATTGAAGGCCGCATCGAGTGAAGCCTTTATCTCCGCCAGAACGAGCCGGGCGGAAACGCCCGAAGCCTTGCAAGGTATCCACGCCGACAACGTGCTGCTCGTCGCCGATGAGGCGTCCGGTATACCTGAAAGTGTGTATGAAGCCGCGTCCGGTTCTATGTCGGGCCACAATGCGACAACGCTTCTTCTCGGAAACCCAACGCGAAACACCGGATTATTCTACGACACCCACAACCGTTTGAAGGGCGAATGGAAAACATTCCACGTTAGCTGCCTCGACAGCCCACGCGTATCCGATGCGTTCGTCCGAGAGATGCAGTTGCGATACGGCGAAGACAGCCCGGCCTACCATGTCCGTGTTTTGGGTAACTTCCCGCCGCGTGAAGAAGATACGGTTATACCTGTCGAGTTGATCGACGGAGCCATGAACCGCGAGATCAAGATTGCCAAGAACACCAAGAGCGTATGGGGCTTAGACGTTGCGCGTATGGGTTCCGACGCAAGCGCACTCGCCAAGCGGCGCGGCCCAGTTGTCGAAGAGATACAGACTTGGAAAGGTCTGGACCTGATGCAGCTAACCGGCGCAGTCGTGGCCGAGTTCGAGGCGCTGACGCCATCGGAACAGCCAGTCGAGATACTGGTCGATAGCATCGGGTTAGGGGCAGGCGTGCTTGACCGTCTGCGCGAACTGGGTTTGCCAGCGCGTGGGATCAACGTTGCGGAAAGCCCCGCGCTGAAAGGAACTTACGCCAACCTACGCGCCGAGTTGTGGTTCAAGTGCAAAGGGTGGCTGGCGAACCGTGACGTTAAGATACCGAAGGACGAACAGTTGTTCGCCGAGTTGGCGTCACCGCGTTACACCTTTACCTCGTCGGGCAAGATGCAGGTGGAGAGCAAGGAGAGCATGAAGAAGCGCGGGCTTCCGTCACCCGACAAGGCGGATGCTTTATGCTTGTGCCTCGCCACGGATATATCAACCATCATGCACGGCTACTCGATGGCCAACAAGTCAGGCGCACTGCGTAGAAATATTAAGGGGGTAGTTTGACATAAATAAAAGATGTGATATATTTGTCTTGCTCGGCAGGTTTTTTCTCTCTCCCTCTCCTGCCGGGCGTCTTGGGTGCTAAGGGGTGCGCGAGGCTGTGCCGCCGGTAATAGCGACTGAATGATATGCAACTCCCATCTCATTCGAAACGCCGCCACCCTGCTTTTTTGCTTTTCCATAAACTTTAAGCTATAGGCGTCCGTAGGGAGCGTACCCGTGGAAACAAAAACTTGTCCAAAATGTGGCGAAGAGAAGCCGACTGATGACTTCTATTTCCAGAGACGCGCCTGTAAGCCGTGCGTGCGCGAAGACCAACGCCGCTTCAGAGACTCCCAGCCAGACTACAATCACGCCCGTAATCTCCAACGCCGGTACGGTCTTAGCGTCGATGAGTACCAAACACTCCTCGCCAACCAGAATTTTGCTTGCCCTATTTGCGAGGTAGAAATATCGAATACAATAGCGTATAAGGGAAAGCGACCAGTTGCCGTTGATCACAACCACGATACGGGTGATGTGCGCGGCATACTTTGTTCGATGTGTAATTTAATGCTAGGCCACGCGAGAGAAAATACCAGTATTCTTTATCGGGCCATCGTGTATTTGAGTGAGCGCGGCGCGTATGCGTCAAAGAAATAGGTTTTGGTTGCATGGTTGCGAAGCGTTTTCAAAATCCGAAGGGCGGCCTGAATGAAGCGGGACGTAGCCACTTCAAGAAGACCGAAGGGGCCAACTTGAAAGCGCCTGTTAAATCAGGGGATAATCCACGGAGGGCGTCATTCTTAGCGCGTATGGGCAATATGCCGGGGCCGGAGCGTAATGCGAAAGGCGAACCAACCCGCCTTCTCCTATCTCTGCAAGCGTGGGGTGCGTCATCTAAAGCAGACGCGAAGTCCAAAGCCAAAGCCATATCAACCCGAAACAAGGGGAAGTCAAAATGAAGAAACCTACTAAGGCCGACAAGAAAGTGGCCAAGGTCATGGGCGAGTATAAGCGCGGCACATTGCACGCTGGCGTAAATCCTAAAGGCCCTGCAAAGGCTCCCTTGGCTAAATCGCGTAAACAGGCTATAGCTATCGCCCTGTCCGAAGCTGGCAAGTCAAAAAAGAAGTAAGGCTAAAATATGGCATATCGCAATAATCGTAAGCCGACTAAGGATCAGATGGCTAAGAACAACCGTATGTATCAGGATACGGGTGTTCCCAACGCCAATTCTGAAAACGACGATAGCGAAGATATGTCCGATGAAACTTCGATGGAACTTCCCGACGGTACGGAAGTTACTATTGAAGAGCCGGAAATGGAAGACGAACAGGTAGAAGACCCTGTATCCGAAGAAGAACTCCAGAACATTATCACCGCTGAGATTGACGACGCGCAGGACTACATCGACGATGTGATCTCGCCGGAGCGTGCGCTTGCGGGCCAGTACTATAAGGGCGAACCCTTCGGCAACGAAGAGGAAGGCCGGTCGCAGGCAATGTCTATGGATGTACGGGATACTGTACAGGCCATGATGCCGTCGATCATGAAAGTATTTTTCGCGGCGAACAACGTCGTTGAGTTTGCGCCGAATGGCCCAGAAGATATTGACAGTGCGCAGCAAGCGACGGATTACGTCAACTACTGCCTGACACGCGATAACAACCTATTTAATGAATGCTACTCCACATTCAAGGACGCACTGATCCGTAAGAACGGTATCATGAAAGTTTGGTGGAATACCGAGAAGGATGTCACGACCCACTACTTCACGGGTCTGGACGAAGCTACCTTCTCGGTTCTTCAGGCCGATGAGAATATCGAAGTCAAGGACGTAGAGATTACCTACGGCCCAGTGCCGATGGTTCCACCAGAAATGATGGGCATGGAGCCTCCTCCCCCACCCGCAACATACGACTGCACCGTTGTCCGCACCACGGAGAAGGGCCGCCTGTGCGTCCAGTCCGTACCGCCCGAAGAGTTCCTGATTGACCGCCGTGCGCGCTCTATCGAGACAGCCGAATTTGTAGCCCACCGTCGCTACGTTACCGTATCCGATCTTGTAAAGATGGGCTATGATTTCGATGAGGTCCAAGACCTTGGCTACGAAACGCTCGATGACTTTGAAGGCAACCAAGAAGCCTTTGACCGTAACCCGCAAGCTTTCGTTCAGATCACAGGCCGGACAGATACGACATCTCGCAAAGTCCTTTACATCGAGGGCTATGTGTATGTTGACATGGACGGCGACGGGATCGCGGAACTTTGCCGCGTCTGCGTTGCTGGCACGGCCAACAAGATACTTCACTACGAACCCTGCGACTTTATTCCGTTCGTAGACTTCTGCCCTGATCCAGAGCCGCACACATTCTTCGGCATGTCGATTGCCGACGTGACGATGGACATTCAGCTTATCAAGTCGAATATCCTGCGTAACACGCTGGACAGCTTGGCCCAGTCTATCCACCCACGCACGGGTGTTGTCGAAGGCCAAGTCAATCTTGAAGACGTAATGAACACCGAAGTCGGTGGCATCATCCGTATGCGCGCACCGGGCATGGTGCAGCCGTTCACGATGCCGTTCGTCGGGCAGCAAGCTTTCCCGATGTTGCAGTACATGGACGAACTGCGCGAGAACCGTACAGGTATTTCCAAGGCCGCGTCTGGCCTCGATGCGAATGCGCTTCAGTCTTCGACCCGCGCTGCTGTCGCCGCCACGATTACTGCTGCGGCGCAACATATCGAACTGATCTGCCGTATCTTTGCCGAGACGGGCATGAAGGGTCTGTTCCGCAAGTCGTTGCAGCTTATCGCCAAGAACCAAGACGCTCCGCGCATGGTGCGTCTGCGCAACACGTTCGTGCCGATTGACCCACGGGTGTGGGACGCAAGCATGGATGTCGTCGTCAACGTCGCTATCGGGACTGGTAGCAACGAAGAGAAGATGGCGTTCTTAGGCCAAGTCGCTGCCAAGCAAGAGATGCTGATGCAGATGGGCGCTCCGCTGGTGGACATGCAGGGCTACTATAACACGCTGGCTCAGATGATGGCGCTGGCTGGATACAAAGACCCAACTGTATTCTTCAAAGACCCAGCCATGATGCCGCCTCCGCCACCGCCTGCGCCACCGCAGCCGACACCGGAAGAGATGCTGTCTCAGGTTCAGATGGAAGCAATTCGTGCGGACATCCAGAAGAAGGCAGCGGAACTTGAGTTGCAGCGCGAAGAAATGCTGCGCAAGGACGACCGTGAGCGCGACAAACTCGATGCCGATATGATGATTAAGGCAGCCGAGATTGAAGCCAAGTACGGCGCGCAAGTCAACACAGCCAACATCGAAGCGTTGATGCAGCGCGACCGTGAGTTGCTGCGCCAGCAGGGCGAGATGGATCGTGCGGCGGTGCAAGCTGCACAGGCCACGCAGAACGCACAGATGGCGCAGGCAGTTCAGCAAGCACAGATGCCAACCGAAATGCAACCTGAAATACCGCCGGAAGGTATGATGTAATGTATGAAGATTATTACATGCCACAGTTTGACGCGGACTATTTCAACAGCCCTGCGTTCCAACAGGACATTGCCGCTGCCATAGGGCAGTATTTCCCGCCTGTTGCTGAGCCTACCCCAACTTACGATTACCAAAGCACTACCGGCATCGCGGATATCCCTCCGTATATGGCGGAGGATTACGGCCTTATCGGAGCAATTACTAACGGGTTTACCGCGCCGCAAATATCTGCGGAGCAGTTGGCTGCCGAACAAGTAGCTGCACAACAAGCTGCCGCCGCAGAAGCCCAACGTGTTGCCGCAGCCCAAGAACTAGCTGCAAGAGCGCAAGCTGAAAGAGTTGCGGCGGAACAAGCCGCAGCCGCAGAAGCCGCCGCTCAAAGACAGCAAACCGAACTGAATGATATACGTGCGCAAGAAGCACGCGCTGCCGCTGAACGCGCCGCTCAAGAACGCGCTTTCGCGGAACAGGCTGCGGCTCAAGCTGCGGCACAGGCTCAAGCTGCGGCACAGGCTCAAGCTGCGGCACAGGCTCAAGCTGCGGCACAGGCTCAAGCTGCGGCACAGGCTCAAGCTGCGGCTGTTGCTCCAGCGCCAGAACCAGTTTACACACCAGCCGTGGAGCCTGCGACCGTTGAGGCCGCACCGTTGGCCGGACCTCTTGCCGCCCCTGTTGAAACCGCGGCTCCGGTTGCTGCACCTTTGGCGGGGCCTCTTGCGGCTCCTGTTGAAACCGCCGCACCTGTTGAAACCGCCGCACCTGTCGCGGCTCCGCTGACACCCGAACAGATGGCGGATCGAAGGGCCGCAGCCAACACGCCGCCTCGCGGAACATCTATTGTAGGCCCATACGCTGGTAAAAAAGGGCTTTCCTTTGGAGATGATAACACGTTCGATATCTACGACGAACAAGAGGTTCGCGTTGTGGACGGTAAAGGTAATGTTATCTTCAGCGGTGTTGGCGTTGAGGGCGCGAAGAGAGCGGTTGCCGTGGCCCAAAGCCTCAGTGATGACCTTGGGAAAAACGCTAACTTTAAAATACAAAAAGGCGAAAACACAATAGTCGATGGCAGCATTGGCCCAAACCGTTACATCGACGTTGCCTACGCAGCTCCGTCGCAAAGCGGTCTTGGTTTTTTAGCTGATACTGTTCTTCCGTTTGCCGCGTCATTCATTCCCGGCGTTGGCCCAGTTATCGGCGCGGCTCTTGGCTCTGCCGCCTCAAGTGCCCTACAAGGCCGTGATCTTGAAGATGCTTTAAAGCGGGCGGCTCTTGCTGGAGGCACGGCGTATGTTGGGGGCCAAGTGTTTGGGCCTGCTACGCCGGCACCCATGACCGGCGTCAACGCAGACTTAATTCCGAATGCGCTCCAAGGTCTTAACTTTGGTAGCCTTACAAGCGCAGCGATCCCTGCGGGCGTTAGTGGCGCAGCGGCCCCCATCATCGTAAACGCAGCGGGAACAGCAGCGACAAGCGCAGCGCCTAGCCTTCTTGGATCAACAGTGGGTAATGTGGTGGCCCAAGCGGCTCTACCGCAAGCAGCGCAACCCACTCCTCGGCAAGAACCCACTACGACGATGCCCGAAGAAATCGTAGTGACAAGTCGCAACGTGCCTACTGTCACGCAAGACCCCGGTCTAGGGTCCGCACTTGCCGGTCTGCCCGCTATACTCGCCCCAATGACCCCAGACCCATACCTGACTAATTACAACGAGCCTTACGCCAGTGACATTGTGGTTACAGGGAACGTGCCTACTGTCACGCAAGAACCCGCTCTGGGACCGGCACTTGCTGGCCTACCCGCTATACTCGCCCCAATGACCCCTGACTCCGCGCTTGCGGCGGAGCAGCCATCGGAAAATAAGTTTAAGTTTAACGACGTTCTCGGCACTGGTCTAAGCGTACCTCAACTCCTATCCCTCGGTGGTGTCGGGGCCGATCTTCTAAAAAACCTTCTGGCTGGCGGCGGCAGTACAGGACCGACCACGCCATATGTCTCCCCATTTGGCACGGGCGTAGGCTTTGGTACAGGCCAAGATATGCGCGCCAACCCAAACATCATAGATTATGAGCGGTATGGTTTTGGCCCAGAAGCTATGTTCTTCCAGCCGGGCTACGGCCTTCTCTCTGCGGGTGCTGCTCCCCAAGCGCAACCCATTATGGCAGCGCCGCAAGCACAGCCCGCAATGGTAACCAACCCTAGATACGAGCCGTTGATCTAATGGACCCTATTACAAAAGCTAACCACGCAAAGCGTCTTCTTGAGGATGACATTCTCAAGGAGGCATTTGCCGCAGTGGAAAAAGATATTTTTGAAGAGTGGCGTATGTCAGCACATACTGACTATAGCGGACGCTCTGACATATTTCACACGCTCAAAGGACTTGAGCGGTTGAAAGCCCGCCTACAGGCAATTCTTGATGACGGCCTAGTCGCCCAATCGAGGAGTTAACATTTAACAAAGAAGGTGCTATATGACGGAACAAGTCGGCAACCCCAGTGCAGGGATCGGCCTCCACGAAGCAACACTAGCCATCGACCAATTGCTTGGCCCTGATGAGGACACCCAAGACGAGGCCGAGGCGCAAGAGCCTGAAGAGGCTCAGGACGACGCGGAAGAAACTGAAGCCGAGGATTACTCGGAAGAAGATGAAGACGAACAGTCTGACCCGGATGAAGAGGACGACAACGAAGAGGTTATCGAACAGGAACTTCCTGACGATCTAACCATCAAGGTTAAACTTGACGGTGAAGAAACGGAAGTCACCCTTGACGAACTTCGGAAAGGTTATTCTCGTTATTCGGATTACACACGGAAAACTCAGGCATTAGCCGAAGAACGCAAGTCGTTCCAAGGCGAAGCCGAAGCGATCCGAATGGAACGCGCTCAATACGCGGAACTGCTACCTGCGCTTAAAGCGCAACTTGAGGTACAGTCCGAGGCTGAGCCTGATTGGGACAATCTTTATAATGAAGACCCCATTGAGGCGGCGCGGTTAGAACGGCATTGGAATAAGTCTCGTCAGGAACGAGCCGCTAAACTTCAGGCTATTAATACTGAACAGCAGCGGATTGCTCAAGAGATGACCAAAGAGCAACAGCGGGCATTGGCTGACATTGTGCAGTCAGAGCGCGCCAAACTCACCGAAGTCATTCCGGAATGGAAAGACGAAGGTACAATGCAAAGCGAAGCTAAGGAACTTCGTGAATGGGCTATAAACAATGGGTTTAGTGAACGCGACCTAAGCGCACTTGTTCAAGCCAGTCACGTCGCAATCCTTCGCAAAGCTATGATGTTTGATAAGGGTTCGAAGAAAGTGGAAAAAGTGAAGGCCCAGCCAAAGAAGGTTGCCCGGATCGTTCGCCCCGGTTCTTCAGGAACTCAAGTCAATAACCGTTCTTCCGATGTAAAGAAAGCGTCCCAGCGCCTTGCGCGTACAGGCCGTGTTGCAGACGCAGCGGCCTTGTTGGATAAACTCATTTAATAAGGATTTGAACTAATGGCTATTGTAGCAAATACATTTACCCGGTACTCCGCTATCGGTATTCGTGAAGACTTGTCGAACGTTATCTATAACATCTCGCCAGAAGAAACCCCGTTCATTTCGAACATCGGCCGCGAGAGCGTCAAGAACACCTACTACGAATGGCAGACAGACGTTTTGGCTGCGGCCTCAGCTTCTAACGCCGCGCTTGAAGGTGACGACATTTCTTCGTTCACTGCTGTTACGCCAACCGCTCGCGTTGGTAACTACACGCAGATCAGTACGAAGAACGTCGTAATCTCCGGTACGCTTGAAGCAGTCGATAAGGCTGGTCGTCGTAACGAAATGACCTATCAGCTTGCAAAGCTGGGTTCGGAACTGAAGCGCGACATGGAAAGCGCATTGCTTGCCAACCAAGCTTCGGTTGCTGGTAACACCACAACTGCACGTCGTACTGCTGGTCTGCCTGCGTGGTTGACTTCGAACACCTCGTTCGGTTCAGGTGGTGCGAACCCAACTGTTGGCTCGACCCCAACTGCTGCTCGTACCGATGGTACGCAGCGTGCGTTCACGGAAACACTGTTGAAGGGTGTTATCCAGAGCGTCTGGACTTCGGGTGGTACGCCTAAGATGCTGATGGTTGGTCCGTTCAACAAGACGGTCGCTTCCGGTTTCACAGGTATCGCCACACGTTTCCGTGACGTTCCTGCTGGCCAGCAGGCGCAAATCATCGGCGCAGCCGACGTTTATGTGTCTGACTTCGGTACGGTCAACATCGTTCCTAACCGCTTCCAGCGCGACCGCGATGCGTTCATCGTCGATCCTGACTACGCATCGTTGGCAGTTCTTCGTCCAATCCAGAAGATGGACTTGGCGAAAACTGGTGACGCCGAGAAGGCTCTGTTGCTTGTTGAGTACGGTCTGAAGGTGAACAACCAAGCCGCTCACGGTATCGTAGCTGACTTGACCACTTCGTAAGAAGGTCTATCTGGGTGAGGGGGCATAGTGCCCCCTCATCTAACTATTGAGGGTTTTATGACTAAACGCCTTATCAACGACGATGCTTTCACAGGCGTCAAAACTTTTTACGATTATGATGCCGGTAAGGACGAAGCGATCATCTCGAAAGAGCAAGACGTTTCAGCAATCATCGAGCAGAACAAACGCGAATTTAACGATGCGCCCGAACGCTGGGGTGAGTGGACAAAGGTTGGCAGCATCCCGATTTCAGTGTATTATGAACTTGAGCGCCAAGGTATAACTAAAGACCAAGAGGCGATGAAGAAGTGGCTGAACGATCCTGACAATCGTTACTTCCGCACAAGGCCGGGGACTGTTTAATGGCGATTACGACGTATTCAGAGTTGAGGACCGCAGTCGCCGATTGGCTCAACCGATCCGATCTGACGGCTGCTATTCCGAACTTCATCTCGCTTGCTGAAGCGCAGATGAGCCGCCAAATCCGTCACCGCAAGATGGTGACGCGGGCGACCGCAACTATGGATACGCCGTACTTTGCTGTTCCTGCTGACTGGAAAGAAACAATCCGGTTCCAGTTGAACACAAACCCTATCACGCCGCTGCTCTACGTCACGCCCGAACAGCTTCTCGAAGACAGCTACTCCTACAGTTCCGCAGGCCAACCGCTGTTCTTCACGACCGTTGGCCAGCAGTTTGAAGTTCTGCCGCAACCCGATGGGTCTTATGACGCGGAACTTCTTTACTACGCCAAGCTGACGCCATTGTCTGACGCAGCGCCGACTAACTGGCTTCTGACTGAAAGCCCAGACATCTACCTGTATGGCACGCTGGCTCAGTCCGCGCCGTACTTGAAGGAAGATGAACGCACCGCCATCTGGACTTCTTTGTACGAGAAGTTGGTAGAAGATATGCGCATCGCCGACGAGCGTGCCCGCATTGGTTCGTCTAAACTGAAACCCCGCATAAGGACATTCGGATGAGTTTTTCCAATTATCTTGAGAACAAGGTTCTCGGTCATGTGTTCGGTGCAACGCCTTACACCGCGCCTTCTACTTTGTATGTCGGCTTGTTTACGTCTGATCCGGGCGAAGGCGGCGGAGGCACGGAAGTTTCTGGTGGCTCCTATGCTCGCCAAACGATTGCGTTCACAGTAACGGCCAATCAGGCGTCCAACACGGCGGCTGTTGAGTTCCCGACTGCAAGCGCATCTTGGGGCACAGTGACCTATGCTGCGGTCTTCGACGCTGTTTCTAGCGGCAATATGCTTGCCTATGGTGCGTTGACCACAAGCAAGACGATTGCAAGCGGTGACGTTCTCCGTATTCCTGCGGGCGACTTCGACATCAATCTGGACTAAGTAGATGGCTGGCTACGGCAGCGGTCTATACGGACGCGGTAATTATGGGATAGACCCCAAAGAGGCGTCTATCACCGTCAATGCCGCGTCTAGTGCTGCCGTCTCCGCGCAACGCATTCTGCTGGCCGCTGTCTCCAGCACAGCCTCATCATCGACGACGGTCACCGCGCAGAAGGTTAATCTCGCTGCGGTAACGGCCAGCGCCACATCGAGCGCGTCTGTCACTGTTAACCGCGTGCAGAACGCCGCTGTGACTTCTACGGCAACGTCTAGCGTATCGGTGGCAGCGACTCGTGTTCAGTTCGCTTCATGCGCGATCAACGCCGTTTCTAGCGTCACGGTGTCCTTGCAGGGCGTGTTCCTTGTCAGCATCACGACGAACGCAGCCTCATCGGCAAGCGTGTCTGTGGTTCGCAAGACGCCGACATCTGTTGTCTGCAACGCCCAATCTAGCGTCACGATTAACGCCACAAAGAAGTGGGAGCCGCAGCCAATCACGCCGGAAACGTGGACTGCGGAGACTGATACATCTGAGACTTGGACACCCGTCGAAGCGATTGCAGAAACTTGGACACCGCAATCAATAACAAACGAGACATGGACGCCAATTTCTGATACAGCAGAAATATGGCAGCAAGCTGCGTGAGGACTTAAATGGCTGATACAACCACAACAAACCTTGGATTAACGAAACCTGAAGTCGGCGCGTCCGCCGATACTTGGGGGACAAAGGTTAATACCGATCTCGATTTAGTCGATGCTCTCTTTGCCGCCAATGGCACAGGGACATCCGTTGGCTTAAATGTCGGTTCGGGCAAAACGCTGGCCATCGCGGGCAACGTGTCCGCCAATGGCGCGACGATCAGCCCAACCGAACTCAGCTATCTTGATACTGTTTCTTCAAACATTCAGACGCAGCTTAACGCCAAAGAGCCGACGATCACGACGTTAGGCGTCGCCAAGGGCGGCACGGGAGCCTCAACGCTTGCGTCTGGTTATCTGGTCAAGGGCAACGGCACATCGGCTGTTAGCGCGTCTGTAGTGTACGACACTGGCACGAACGTCGGGATTGGCACAGCTTCGCCAAGCTATAGGTTACAGGTAAATGGTAGCGCGAGTGCCTTGCGCGTTGACGGCACAAACACTGGCACAGATGTGCTTGCTTCTTTTGCAGGTCGCGGAGTAATTGGGGTTGACGCCCCCGGTGTAGCTAATGGTCGCTTTATTCTTACTGATAGCGGCAACATCGGGATCGGCACAGCTTCGCCACAAGCAAAACTACATTTGCTAGATACAAATGCTGTTTATATCCAACTCACTGACAGCGCCGATGGGGCCAGCCGGGTTGGGCAGAACGGTACGGCAATGACGTTCGGTGTCGATGGTGGTAATGGTACGACCGAACGTATGCGCATCAACTCCAGCGGCCAAGTAGGGATTGGTACGAGTTCGCCAGCGAGTAGGCTTACAGTAAATAGTGGTGCTGCTGGCATGGTTTCTAACTTCACTGACGGTGTTGCGCAGGGCTTGGCGCTGGTGACGGGCACTGGTTACTTCGGTTTCTACAACCCTAACTACGGCGTGATTACGTTCCGTGACGGCTCTAATGGTGCGGAGAATGTGCGCATCACAGACAGCGGCAACGTCGGGATTGGTACGAGTTCGCCAAACGTAGCGGGTGTATCTAAGGCGGTCACAGTCAACACCACCAACGGCTCGTCTGGAGCAATTTACGAAATCGCGGTAAACGGTACGAACCACGCCTATCTGTTTGCCAACGCAAGCAACACGGTTCTGAGTAGTGTTCAGGCTCTCCCCTTGCTATTCAGCACAACTAACACAGAACGTATGCGCATCACCAGCAGCGGCGACGTCGGGATTGGTATAAGTTCGCCTGTAGTTACCACGGTGCAACCGGGGTCTATAACAGCGAACGGAGTTCTTGCGGTTAAAAGTTACCTTTCGTCGCACCAAAACGACGTAGGCATTATCGAATATAACACCGGAAAGATGACGTTACGCCCGTATGGAGCAACCGCAGGATCGGGCTATCTTGCGTTCAACACCGGAGGCGGCGGTGGTTCTGGTGACGCAGAGCGCGCCCGCATCGACAGCAGCGGTAACTTGCTGGTGGGGACGACAGCGACAGCATCTTACTTTGACGGCAAGCTGAATGTTGCAGGCTACTCATGCTTTAAGGTGTCAGGCAGCAGCATCACACCCGTGCAGATAATCTGGAATAATGCGGACAGCGGAGATAACGAATTTATTTCGTTCTTCACAAACAGTGGCGCAACTTTCCGGGGCGGGATTACATATAACCGCACTGCGGGTATAACTGCGTATAACACCACTTCTGATTATCGAGCCAAAGATATTCTTGGCCCGGTAACAGACGTGGGTGAAACGATTGACGCGCTCAAGGTCTACAGCGGTAAGATGAAAGGCGCGACGATTGCCCGCCCAATGCTTGTCGCTCACGAAGCGCAAGAAGTTGTGCCTTACGCAGTCACGGGCGAGAAGGATGCCGTCAACGAGGATGGAACTGACAAGTACCAGCAGATGGATCACCAGTCATTCATCCCGCTCCTCATCGCAGAAATTCAATCACTCCGCGCCCGCGTGGCACAACTAGAAGGAAAGTAAAATGGAAACCACTTGGAAAGTATCGCAGCTTGACTGCTACCCAGAGTTTGATGGTAACGCTGACATTGTGTTCACCGTGCATTGGTCGGTTGCCGCACAGGACGGCGAGTTCTCTGGTTACAGCTACGGCTCACAATCCCTAACGCTCGATCCAGAAGCGACCTTCACACCATTCGCCAGCCTGACCGAAGCGCAGGTAATCGGTTGGGTACACGCTGCAATGGGCGAAGAAGCTGTCGCCGCAGTTGAAGCAAGCCTTGTAACTCAAATCGAGAACGCCAAGAACCCGCCAGTTGTTAATCCACCTCTTCCTTGGGGCTAAAGGAAAAGCACGATGGATACCAGCTTCGGCCTTGATACCCTTCTAACTGTAGTCGCTGGTGTCTTCGGACTTATTGGCGTGTGGACGCAGTTGAGCAATCGTCTCGCAATTCTTGAGACGAAGCTAGACTACGGCGAGGAAAAGTTCAACGCCATCGACAAGAAGTTTGACGAGGTGATGATGCACCTCCGCCGGATTGAAGACAAGCTGGATCATAAGGCAGATCGGTAATGAAGTGGTTTCTGCTACCCCTTGCGGCTTTGGCCCTCATGGGTTGCGAAGACCGCTATCGTTACGACTGCCAAGACCCAGCGAACTGGCAGGAGGATATTTGCAAGAAGCCCAAATGTGTAGCTATGGGCTACTGCACGGAGTGGTTGATAAATACAGGTGAGAACGAATTTGTCGAAGAAGGTTAAATACTGGTCGCCGGAGGAACTGCTGCGTTTCATCGTCGGCGTCGTGCTTTCGTTTACGCTTATGTTTATCGTGGCGACGGTGTTGTATTCGCTGATATTTGTATCGCAGCCGATGGAGGGCCAATCCCCCAACGACGCGGAATTTTTTAAGCTAATTAACCCGATAGCTACGTTTATCGTTGGGGCATTGGCTGGGCTTATGGCGGGGCAGGGCAATGGCTCTATGAAACCCAAGAAGCCAGACGAAGGAGAAGATAATGAGTTTCCTCAATAGTTTTGAAAGCAAGCAAGACGGCGTGAACGACACCGTTGAGTTTGTTGTGCGCGTGGCCATCGTCACGCTGTCGGCAGTTATCCTTGTTGTTGTGCTGACACTGGCCGTAGGTCTGTTTGTTCCCAACGACGTTGTTGATAGCACGGCCATCATTGAGATGATTAACCCTGCGTTCCAGACCATCATCGGTGCATTCGTCGGCCTGCTGGGCGGGCTGAGCCTCAACGCCAATGCGCGTGACAAAGAGCCTGAGCCGGAGCCAGAAGCCCCCAAGCCATACAGCGATCCGAACGCCACAGTCTTTATCGATGAGCCTGAAGAGGACGAAGACGACGAGATGGAGCCGTGGGAAAAGTATCGCAACGACCTACGCTATGACGCCAATGGCGACGGCGTAGTTGACGAAAACGACTTCCCTGATTGGCGGGGGGCTGGCAGATGAGCCTTGTTGAACTGCAAAAGAAGATCGGAGTAACGGCAGATGGCGCATTCGGTCCGGGTACTTTTAGGAAAGCTGCGGCTTTTTATAAGCTATCACCTGATCGTGCTGCACATTTCTTTGCTCAAACTGCGCATGAAAGCGGCGGCTTCAAAGCATTCTCGGAGAATTTGAACTATGGCGCAAAAGGACTTCGCAGCATTTTTAGGAAGTATTTCCCTACTGATGCAATGGCTAAAGCGTATGAACGCCAGCCAAAAAAGATTGCTAATCGGGTATACGCAAATCGCATGGGCAATGGTGATGAAGCGTCTGGGGATGGCTGGAAGTTCCGTGGACGTGGCGCTCTCCAACTTACTGGAAAAGCAAATTACCAAGCTTTCGCAAGCTACATCGGACGACCCCAAATAATGGATAACCCCGACCTTGTGTCGGGTGAACTGTGTTTTGAGAGCGCGTTGTGGTTCTTTGACAAGAACAAATTGTGGGGCATCTGCGATCAAGGCGTCGGCGACGGCGCAATCCTCGCGCTGACGAAGCGCATTAACGGTGGCACGCACGGCCTTGATGACCGCAAGGCCAAGACGAAGAAGTACGCCGCATGGCTTTGATGCCCAACTCAATCCTGTTATATGCCGTTGGCGGTGCGCTTATTCTTGGTGCGGCCTCTGGATATAAAGTCCGTGACTGGCAGTGCGATGCCGCATATGCAAAGGCGCTGGAAAAAGCTGAGAAGCTACGGGCCAAAAAACAAGAGGTAGTAGATAATGTTTCGCAAACCTACGAATACGAACGAGATCAAGCCAATGTCGTGGCAACCGAACGAACCAACACTATTCGTGAAATATACAAAACGGTTCCTGCCACCCCTGCTGATTGCGCTGCTCCTGATGCTGTGCGCGGGTTGCTCGAAAGCGGTGTCCGTGACGCCAATGCCGCTTCCTCCGGCAAACCTAGCAGCGAAGTGTCCGACTCTGAGTAATCCGCCACTGGTGCTGATCGACCCTGAGCGGGCGCTTTGGGAAGCCGACATCATTGCAAAGTACACGGATTGTAGTGTAAAGCATCGCTTGACAGTTCAAGCATGGGAAGAGGCTGTAAAAATCCCAAATAAGTGATATAAGAACTTTAGTCTTACGCACAGGTAATTAAATGGCGCTTATCCCTATCAGTATCCCGCCGGGTGTTTACCGCAACGGAACCGAACTTGACAGTTCTGGCCGGTGGTATGACGTGAACCTTGTGCGCTGGGTTGAGGGGATGATGCGTCCCGTCGGCGGGTGGCAGGAACGAACCACAACCGCTCTTACCGGTAAAGCCCGTGGCATGATTGCATGGCGCTCTAACAACAGCACCCGCTACATCTCCGTCGGTACGCACTCGAAGCTTTACGCTATTACACAGTCCAGTGTGATTGTGGACATCACGCCTGTCGGTTTTGTTCCCGGCAACCCGAATGCGTCTGTTGGCGGTGGCTATGGCGTTGGCCTCTACAGTGCTGGCTTCTACGGCACGCCACGCCCAGACGTTGGCGTTGTTACCCCGGCCACGACATGGACGCTGGATACATGGGGCGAGTATCTCGTCGGCTGCTCAAACTTTGACGGCAAGATTTATGAGTGGCAGTTGGATACGACAACGCCGACAAAGGCTGCTGTCGTAACGAACGCGCCAACATCTAACACGGGCGTTCTTGTCACAAACGAACGCTCGATGTTTGCTCTTGGTGCATC
>NZ_JBIKSE010000062.1:0-4981 GCF_044348765.1 Arenimonas sp. | reverse complement strand
GGAATCGGTTCAAGACTTTTCAGTTGCCCATACACTGGCTCGAAATCGGCAAAGGTGGCCTCGAATAGTTGTTGGAAGCTGTCGATGACGAAATAGGTTTTCTGGTAGGTGTCGATACGGTAACGCGTGCGCATCACGCGCTGCAGATCGAAGCCGATGCGGTTGGGTGCAGGTGAATTTAGGCTGTAGTCGCATTCGCCCTTCGAGCTCAGAATGCCGGCACCGAAGATACGCAGGCCATCGGCGGTATTGATTAGGCCGAATTCGACCGTATACCAATACAGCCGGGTCAGTTGTGCCAATGCTTCGGTGCCGAAGCCGTGCGCGCGCAGACCGCCCTGACCATAGGCACGCATATAATCGGCGAATACCGGATTCATCAGCAGCGGCACATGGCCATACAGATCATGGAATAGATCGGGTTCCGACAGGTAATCGAGCTGGTCGGGCCGACGGATCCACCAGGTCACCGGAAAGCGGCGGTTGGCCAGATGCGTGAAGAAGTCCAGCTCCGGCAGGAGACCTTCCACGCCGATAATCTGCCAGCCGGTGGTGGCGTGCAGAATCGCATTCAATTCACTGAATTTGGGAATGGCTGCCTCGCTCATGCCCATGGCGGCGGTAGCGTCCAGAAATTCGCGGCAGGCCTGCTGCCCGATTTGGGCTTGCTGGCGACGGAACAGAGTGCGCCAGACCACATGGTCGGTTTCGCTGTAGTGTTCCCACGGCTGCTCGACCACGGCAGTGGTGTAAACCGGCACCGAGCCTTTGTCGGTCTGCTGGTGTTCTACGCGTTGCGGTGTGGTCATGGCGGATTCCCCGGTGCTTGCCGGCATTTTACTCCGCTTACCGCGTCCGGGCATGATTCCGATCAAGAATCGGGGCGCCGGAACGGCAACACTTTGTCCCCGCCGCGGGGTTCCGGACGCTGCCAGAGCACCGGCACCTCCTGCGCTTTCGGCAGCTGCAGCTCCGCATCCGCATCGCCGGCCTCAGGCTCCAGGTCCCAGCTGTAAAGACGCTCCGGGGCTTGCTCGTCCCATCCGGCGAAGAGCAGGCCGCACACGAAGCCGACTAACGCGCCGGACAGATGGTATTCCCAAGACACTCCGGCCTCCTGCGGCAAAACCGAAAGCACCATGCCACCGAAGAAGAACAGGGCCAACATCAATCCGGCCAAGGACATCCGATCGCGTCGACGCAGGCCTTGGGCGATCAGAAAGAACATCAAGCCGACCGTGACGCCACTGGCGCCGATGTGGTGGCCGCCGAGACTGATGAACCAGGTGCCTATACCGGAAACGATCCAGACCACAGGCAATGCCGCCCGGCTAGCGCGTGGAAACAGGCTGCCGGCGAGGGTGCCCAAAATGAGAATGGCGAAGGCATTCGAGGCCAGGTGCTCGAACGAGCCATGCAGCATTGGCGCGCTGAGTATGCCAATCAGTCCCTCTGTTTTCTGCGGCTCGATGGCCAGCGCCCGGGTATCGAACAGCCGGTCCTGCATCAGAAATACCGCCAACAGCATGGCAATCCAGCTCAGGCTGAGTGTCAATGCGCGGTTGAATTGCCGTTTTACACGCCCGAGATAGGCGGCGTTGCGGGTTTGGTAAAGGGTTTCGGCATCCATTGAAAGGAAGTGGGGGCTGTGCCCGAAAGCACAAGCCCCGTTTCCCGGCGAGCCGGGATTATTCGTCCTTGAGCAGGTATTCTTCGCCGACCACGGCCTTTTTTTCCTTCGGCTTGAACATCAGGCTGAACGCCATGGCCGCGGTAATCAGCGCCGCCACCACGCCCAGCGAAATGCCGACCGGAATCTTGTAGAAATCCACAATCAGCATTTTCACGCCGATGAACATCAACACCAGCGCCAAACCATAGGCCAGCAGATGGAATTTCTCGGCCATGCCAGCCAGCAGAAAATACAGCGCGCGCAGGCCAAGCACCGCGAACACGTTCGAGGTCAAGACAATGAACGGATCGGTGGTGATGGCGAAAATGGCCGGAATCGAATCGACCGCGAAAATGACGTCGGTGAACGCGACCATCATCATCACCACGAACAGCGGCGTGTATTTCTTGATACCGTCTTCGCGCACGATGAAGGATTCACCGTGGTAATGACGGGTCAATGGCAGGTGACCGGTAATCCAGCGCAGAATCGGGTTTTTCTCCATATCCGGCTCTTTTCCGGCCGCCCACAGCATTTTAGCGCCGGTGGCCAGAAGGAACAGACCGAAGAAGTAAAGGATCCAATGGAACTGCTGGATCAATGCGGCGCCGATGAAAATCATGATCGCGCGCAACACGATGGCACCCAGGACGCCGTAAATCAGCACACGCTGCTGCGAGGGTGCCGGCACCGCGAAGTAGGTGAAGATCATCAGGAACACGAAAATGTTATCGACCGCCAAGGCTTTCTCGACCAGATAACCGGTCAAAAACTCCATGCCAATCCGGTCGGCATCCGGACTGCCGCTGTCTTTCAGGTACCACCACAGACCGGCGTTGAAAATAAAGGCCAATGCAATCCAGGCCATGCTCCAGATCAGGGCTTCTTTGGTGCTGACCTTATGCGGCCCATTGGCTTTAAGCACCAACAGGTCGACGAGTAGCGCCAAGATGACAAATATAGTGAAAACCGCCCACATGGTGGGGGTGGCAATGCTGATCATGCAAAACTCTCCATTCGCAACAGAATAAAACCCCGAGGGCATCGAGGTGCTGCGAAGGTCTTGCTAGCAGATGAACTGCCTATCGCACCGGGGGCGGCGGCCCCGTGCTGACGACGCGATAGCGGGAGCTACTCCCCTTCGGCGCCCATCATAGCCGGATAGCCCGGAAAAGTCATCTTGCGCGTTTACGCTTACAATACAAACATGAGCCTGAGCACCGAGTTACCTTTCGTCCGCTTGAAAATCGAGCGCAAATCGACCCACCCCTGGATTTTCCAGAAAATGGTGGAAAAACCCGAGCAAAAGCCGCGCCCCGGCAGCATCGTGGATATCGTCGACGCCACCAACCACTGGGTCGGCCGTGGTTTCTACAACGGTCACTCGCGCATCGCCCTGCGGGTGCTGACCGAGGATTTCGAGGAAGCGGTCGATGAGGCCTTCTTCCAGCGCAAGATCGCCGAAGCGGTCGCGTTGCGCCGCGAGCTATTGCAATTGGATGCGGTGTCCGATGCCTGGCGGGTGGTGCACTCCGAGGGCGATGGCCTGTCCGGTCTGGTGGTCGACCGCTACGGCGATCTGCTGGTGGTGGAGTTCTTCTCGGCCGGGGCTTTCCGCCATCGGGAATGGATTTACGCCGCTTTGCGTGCGCAATTCCCGGGCTGTCGCTTCTACAGCTTTGCCGAGGAGCACGTGCAAAAGCAGGAAAGCTTCGACTTCCGTGCCCCCGATGCGCCCGAGCCGAGCGTGATCACCGAATACGGTCTGAAATTCCGCGCCAGTCCCGGTTCCGGCCATAAAACCGGTTTCTTTGCCGACCAGCGCGACAACCGCGAGTATCTCTCGCACTTGGTGAAAGACAAAACGGTACTGGACATCTGCTGCAACTCCGGCGGATTCGCCATTTATGCCAAAGCCCGCGGCGGCGCCAGCGAAGTTACCGGCATCGATCTGGATGAGGAAATCCTCGAGATTGCCGGCAAGAACGCATATTTGAATAATGCCAAGGTCAAGTTCGTGCAGTCCGATCTGTTTCCCTACCTGCGCGATGCCGCCGCCCGCGGCGATGCCTGGGACGTGGTGATTCTGGATCCGGCGAAACTGACCCGCGACCGCGAGCAGGTGATTTCGGCGCTAAAAAAATACAACGACATGAATAAGCTGGCGATGAGCGTGGTCAAGCCCGGCGGTATCCTGCTGACCTGTTCGTGTACGGGTCTGGTCAGCGAAGAGGACTTCCTTGACATGATTCGCCGTGCGGCCTTTTTCGCCGGACGCCGTGCCCAAATTCTTAAAGTGTCGGGCGCTGGCGCCGACCACCCGTATATGGCGCATGTGAAGGAAAGCCGTTACCTTAAAGCCGTGTTCTGCCGCATTTTCTGACCCCCGCCCGGAAGCCCACCATGAAAAAAATCCTGCTCGCCACCGCCCTGACCCTCGCCCTGTCTTCCCTGCATGCGCAGGCCGCACCGCAGGCCATGCCGGCCAATACCCCGAGCGAAGCGCTCAAGCCCGGCCAGTGGGTCTGGTATGCCGAAGCCGTGCCGCAGGGTCCGATGCTGATGCTGGTCAGCATCACCCAGCAGAAAGCCTATCTGTACCGCAACGGCGTGCGTGTGGCGGTGACCACGGTCAGCACCGGCAAGAAAGGTCACGACACCCCGACCGGCGTGTTCACCATTCTGCAGAAGAACAAAGATCACAAATCCAGCCTGTACAAGGATTCGCAGAACCGGCCGGCGGCCATGCCTTACATGCAGCGCCTGACCTGGGACGGCATCGCCCTGCACAGCGGCAATCTGCCCGGCTACCCGGCTTCGCACGGCTGCGTGCGCATGCCTGATGGTTTCGCCCGGCGCCTGTTTGCCGAAACCGAACTCGGCATGACCGTCATCGTCAGCAACGACAAGATCACCAGTCCGCAGAATGTGGTTGATCCGACCCTGTTCGCGCAGTCGGTGAACGAGAAAGGCAAAGTGGTGCCGGTCGAGCCGCTGTCGACGTATGAGGCCTACCGCTGGCAGCCGGAGAAATCCCCGTTCGGCCCGGTCACCGTGCTGATTAGTACGCGTAACCAGACCGTGATTGCGCTGCGTAACGGCATCGAAATCGGCCGTTCGAAAATCGGAGTGGTCGGTGGCGAACCGTTCGGCAGCCAGGCCTATGTGGTCATGGACGGCGTCGGTACCGAGCCGAGCCAGATCGTGCCGGATGAGATGGAACTGAAATGGCTGCGCGTCAATGCATCCGCCAGCGGCGTCGCGCCTGCCGCCGGCTTGGATCCAGCTGCCATTAGCCGTATCGCAGTG
>NZ_JBIKSE010000061.1:0-5084 GCF_044348765.1 Arenimonas sp. | reverse complement strand
CAGCGCGGCGCCGATCGGGGCATCTTCTTCGACTTCCAGGCCAATGGCGGTCAGACAGGCCGAAAGCGCATCATGGCCGGCATCGGTCTGCACATGTTGTCGGAGCCAGCTTTCAGGAAACTTCATATCTCATCAATCCATAGCGCGCACAAAGCGCAACGTCAATCAGGCGAACTGTTTCAGGAACCGGGTATCGTTTTCAAAGAAACTGCGCAGATCGTTCACGCCATAACGCAACATGGCGAAACGCTCGATGCCCAGACCGAAGGCGAAACCGGTGTAGCGTTCCGGGTCGATGCCGCAACTGCGCAGGACATTCGGGTGCACCATGCCGCAGCCGAGAACCTCCAGCCAGCGGGTGCTGCCGTCCGGCTGTTGCCAGGCGATGTCCACTTCTGCCGAGGGCTCGGTGAACGGGAAATAGCTGGGTCGGAAACGCATCTCGAAATCCTGCTCGAAGAACGCGCGCACAAAGGCCGCCAGTGTGCCCTTCAGGTCCGCGAAACTGGAGGTCTCATCGATCAGCAGGCCTTCCATCTGGTGGAACATCGGCGTGTGGGTCTGGTCGGAATCGGAACGGTAGACCTTGCCCATCGCGATCATGCGCAGCGGCGGCTTGTTGTCCTTCATGAAACGCACCTGCACCCCCGAGGTGTGAGTGCGCAGCAGATGGCCGCTGGGAAAATAAAAAGTGTCGTGCATGGCGCGCGCCGGATGATGCGGCGGGAAATTCAGCGCCTCGAAATTGTGCCAGTCGTCTTCGACTTCCGGGCCTTCGGCGGTCTGGTAGCCCAGTCGCGAAAAGATCTCGCTGATGCGCTCCAGAGTTTTGCTGACCGGATGCGCGTTGGCCGGCAACAGACCACGGCCCGGCTGAGTGACATCGATACGCTCGGAGGCCAGACGCCGATCCAGCGCGGCCTGCTCCAGCTGCAACTTGCGTTCGGCAATGGCCTCGGCCACGGCATCCTTGGCGCGGTTGATGGCTTCGCCGGCGGCCTTGCGTTCGTCCGGTGCAAGCGCACCGAGCTGCTTGAGTTGCAGGGTGATTTCGCCCGATTTGCCGAGCAAGGCCACGCGCAATGTGTCCAGTGCGTCGAGGTTTCCGGCATCGGCAATCTGCTGCAGGGCCTTTGCGGTCAATTGATCGATTGTGCTCATCGGATTCCAGAGGAATTTCAAATGACAATGGGGAAGGACTTGCGCCCTTCCCCATTGTCGGTTTCAGCCCTGCTCGCGCAAAGCGTCAAGCCTGCAATCAGGCCGCGAGGGCGCTCTTGGCCTGCTCGGCGATTTTGGCGAAAGCGGCGGCATCATGGATTGCGATGTCGGCGAGCGCCTTGCGGTCCAGCTTGATGTTGGCTTTCAGCACGCCATTCATGAAGCGGCTATAGCTCAAGCCGTTGATGCGGGCAGCCGCATTGATGCGGGTGATCCACAGGCTACGGAACTGGCGCTTGCGCTGCTTACGTCCGATATAGGCGTATTGTGCGGCCTTGGTGACGGCTTGTTTGGCGACGCGGAAGACCTTACGGCGTGCGCCGTAGTAGCCTTTGGCCAGCTTCAGGATTTTCTTGTGACGGGCGTGTGCGGTAACACCACGTTTGATTCGTGCCATGGTTCAATCCTCCTTAGAGATAGGGCAGCATGCGGTCCAAACGGCCGGCATCTTCGGCGCGGACGTGATTCGTCTGGCGCAGATTGCGTTTGCGTTTGGTCGCTTTCTTGGTGAGGATGTGGCTACGGTTGGCGTGGCCGCACTTGTATTTTCCGGATGCCGTCTTGCGGAAGCGCTTGGCGGCCGCCCGGTTGGTCTTGATTTTATTCTTGGCCATTGGGGGATGATCCTTTTCGGTGATTAACTGACCAGGCGATGGCTTGCGCCATACTTTCCGTCCTGCCTGTGTCGCGAGTGGACGCTTGCGCGCCCGAGGGTCCAATTGCGCTGCCCGAAGGCTACGGCCGCGCGGCCGCTTGGCGAACCAAGAGCCGAGCATTATGACCGGTTTTTCGGGTTCGGGCAAGCCAAATCAGGCTAAAAATGAATGAAAACCGGCTGTTAGCCGGTTGTATTGAGGGGAAAATCAAGGAAAGGCGGCCGAAACCGCCCGTCGGCTCATTTTTTCTTCGGAGCAATCATCATGATCATCTGCCGGCCTTCCAGGCGCGGGCGCGACTCGATGACGGCTTCTTCGACCAGATCGGTCTCGATGCGTTTGGCCATTTCGACACCCAACTCCTGGTGCGACATTTCGCGGCCCTTGAAGCGGATGTTGACTTTGACCTTGTCGCCTTCTTCCAGGAAGCGGCGGACATTGCGCAGCTTGATGCTGTAATCGCCGACATCGGTGGTCGGGCGGAACTTGACTTCCTTGATTTCCACCACTTTCTGCTTTTTCTTGGCGGCCGCCGCTTTCTTCTGTAGCTCGAAGCGGAATTTGCCGTAATCCATCACGCGGCAGACCGGCGGATCCTGGTTGGGCTGGATTTCTACCAGATCCATGCCGGATTCTTCGGCGAGCGCGAGCGCTTCATCGCGGCTCAGGACGCCGACCATCTCGCCGTCGGCACCGATGACGCGGACGCGCGGGACGCGGATTTCGTGGTTCTTGCGGTTACCTTTTTCTGAAACGGGCGTATTGATTAGTCAATCCTCTTGGGGAAATGGGCCCACGGCTCAGTGCCGCGGGGTTTCTGCGTGCAGGCGTTCAATGAAGGCGTCGAGACTCATGACCCCCAGATCCTCCCCCGAACGGGTCCGTACTGCAACCTGTCCGTTCTCCTTCTCGCGGTCGCCGACCACCAGCAGATAGGGTACCCGTTGCAGGGTATGCTCGCGGATTTTATAGCCGATCTTCTCATTACGCAAATCCTTGGCGGCCCGGAAGCCTTTCCCGAGCAAGGCCTGCTGCACGGAATCAACGAAATCGGCCTGGGCATCGGTGATGTTCATGACCACCGCCTGCACCGGTGCCAGCCAGGTCGGCAGGGCGCCGGCATGGCTTTCGATCAGGATACCGATGAAGCGCTCCATGGAGCCGACAATGGCCCGATGCAACATGACCGGATGACGCTTGCTGGAGCTTTCATCGATGTATTCGGCGCCAAGACGTTCGGTCATCATGAAATCGACCTGCATGGTGCCGACCTGCCAGCCGCGGCCGATGGAATCACGCATGTGGTATTCGATCTTCGGACCGTAGAAGGCGCCCTCGCCCGGCAGCTCCTGCCACTGCACGCCGCAGGCGCCCAGCGCGGCACGCAACGCATGCTCGGCTTTGTCCCAGGTGGCATCGGTGCCAAGGCGCTTTTCAGGACGCAGGGCGATTTTCAGGGAAATGTCGGTAAAGCCGAAGTCGGCATACACCGCCATGGCCTGACGGTGGAACGCGGTCACTTCCGCTTCGATCTGGTCTTCGGTACAGAAAATGTGGCCGTCGTCCTGAGTGAAGCTGCGCACGCGCATGATGCCATGCAGGGCGCCGGAAGGCTCATTGCGATGACAGGAACCGAATTCGCCATAGCGGATCGGCAGATCGCGGTAGCTGTGCAGACCGTGGTTGAAAATCTGGACATGTCCGGGACAGTTCATCGGCTTGACCGCGTAGGTGCGCTTTTCCGATTCGGTGAAGAACATGTTTTCTTTGTAGTTGTCCCAGTGCCCGGACTTCTTCCACAGCGACACATCGAGAATCTGCGGGCAACGGACTTCCTGATAGCCGGAGTCGCGGTACACGCCGCGCATGTACTGCTCGACCACCTGCCAGAGCGCCCAGCCTTTCGGATGCCAGAACACCATGCCCGGCGCTTCTTCCTGCTGGTGGAACAGATCTAGTGCCTTACCGATACGGCGGTGGTCGCGCTTTTCCGCTTCTTCCAGTTGGAACAGATAGGCTTTGAGGTCTTTTTCATTCAACCAGGCGGTACCGTAGATGCGGCTGAGCATGGCGTTGTTGGAGTCACCGCGCCAGTAGGCGCCGGCGACTTTCATCAACTTGATGGCGCGCAGCTTGCCGGTATCCGGCACATGCGGTCCACGGCATAGATCGGTGAACTCGCCCTGCGTGTACAGCGATAAATCCTCGGTGGCCGGAATCGCGGCGATGATTTCCGCCTTGTAGTGCTCGCCGAGACTTTTGAAGTAGGCCACGGCCTCGTCACGGGATTTCACACTGCGAGATACCGCATGCGCTTCCTGGATGATCTTGGCCATTTCGGCTTCGATCTTGGGCAGGTCTTCCGGCGTGAACGGACGCTCGTAGGCAAAATCGTAATAGAAGCCGTTGTCGATGACCGGACCGATGGTGACCTGGGCGCCGGGATACAGACGCTGCACGGCCTGGGCCAGCAAATGCGCGGAAGAATGACGCAGGATGTCCAGCGCATCCGGATGTTTTTCAGTCACGATTTCCAGACTGGCATCGCTGGCGATGGTATAGGCCGTGTCGACCAGCCTGCCATCGACCTTGCCGGCCAAAGCCGCTTTGGCCAGACCGGCGCCAATCGAGGCGGCGACATCATAAACGGAAGGGGGGGTTTCGAACGGCCGCTTGGAGCCGTCAGGAAGCGTAATGGTGATCATAGATTCGCAGGGTGAAGAGTATCGATGGACGCCGAGCGTCCGCTGTCGCGCTCAGCCATGGAGATGACGATGATTCATGGATGTGGACATGTCGCACTCTCGACGCGGGGCGTCACCTGTATTTGTTAAATATAAGTTAGGCTTTTTGCACTGGAAAGTCAATCAGAATCGGGGTTTACGGCAATTCATGGCCCAAAAAACACTGCAAATGCGATGTTTTTCTGAGTCAGAGGAGGTTTTATCAGAATCCATGAACGCTAAGCCCATAATCAGTGAAGGCGCAGCACTGTTAAGGAATATAGGTCATTTCCAATCAACCATTTACAGCAGGTTTGGGTCTGATTTAAAGTAAAGCCTATTCATTGAGGTTGCAGCACTATGAGCACCAGCATTCACGACTTCCACGACGACGTGCGCAACGCCGACATCCGGATCTGGGTCAATGGCATCCTCAAACCACGCGCTGAGGCCACAGTTTCGGTATTCGACAGTGGCTTCGTGC
>NZ_JBIKSE010000060.1:0-5190 GCF_044348765.1 Arenimonas sp. | reverse complement strand
AACGGATGCGAAATTGCTGCAATGCCTCCTCGGCCTGCGCAAGACTGGGCGCAGGCGGACTATCGACCTGCAAGGACGCGGTACCCGCTTCCTTGCTTACGGCCCCCTGTTCGGATAAGCCGGGGGTGGCCCGGTTTATTGGGCGTGACCGGGCCAGATTCGATGCGGATGGGTCGAGTGCAGAGAGACGGCTGGAATAAACCGGCGCTTCTGGCAAAAAGCTCATGGCCAGAAGAAGCGCAGCGCCCAAAATCAGGAGGAGCAGAAAAAACGGAAATCGACTGCGAGCAGCCAGTTTACCTGCCGGCACAGCCTCATCAACGGCATTTGCAGCAGAGCATTGCGGCGGAGCCTGTTTGAATTCGGTCCAGGCACTGTTAACACGCCCTGCCAACAACTGATGCGCCGAGTTTCTATCTGGATGCAACCATTTCATCAAAAGCCGGTGATGCTTGCGCGCCGCGAGGTGATCATCCGCTAGTGTCAAGCCCAAACGGCGACGAATATCGGCTTCTTCGAAAAGGCAAATCTCTTGCAAAAACACCGACGCTGCACGTCGCTCAAGCGCAGACCCATGGCCCTCGTCACCGGCGATTTGGATCAGCGCCGACATTCCCTCCGGTAAAGGCCATGCACGCAAAGCATCACGTAATTCAGGCTGCCTGGCCAGCCGAAGCGCCTGCCGCAAGGCCGCCGGCTCAGACATTTATGTCAATTTTTTGGGCGCGTCCGAACCACCATAGCTGTAGTAGCTATATCCGCCATAGCCATAGCCATAGCCATAGCCATAGGCAGCATGTTTGGCCTCGAACTTGTTGATTAAGGCGCCTACCAAACGTGCCTGGGCGGCATGAAGTCGCTTCACCGCCGCACTGGCGGCATGTTTACGGGTACTGCCGGCGGAGACGACAAGAACCACGCCCTCCACAATCGATGCAAGAATCGGCGCATCCGCCAAGCCCATTACCGGCGGGCCGTCGATAATAATCTGATCGTATTGCTGGAGTCCGTGAGCGAGTAATCGCAGCATATTGTCATCATGCAAAAGCTCTGCCGGATTAGGCGGCAGCGGACCGGTGGTTATGACCTGCAAGTTGGAATATTCGGTGTCTCGCACAACCTCACTGATTTCGGTCAGTCCGGCCAAATAGTTACTCAAGCCGATGGCGTTATCGACGCCCATCTTCTTGTGGATCGATGGTTTACGCATATCGGAATCAATCAGCAGCACACGCTTGCCAATTTGACTGAAGTTCCGAGCAATGGTTAAGGCAGCGGTTGACTTGCCCTCGGAAGGCGACGCGCTGGTAATCAGCAGGGTACGTGGAGTGCCGGCTGCAGTGGAAAACTGCAGCGCGGTTCGCACAGAGCGGTAGGCTTCGGCAAATGCAGAGCGCACATCTGCCATGACTGACTCTAATGTCTCATTGACTTTTAGTTTCGGGATGACGCCCAGAACAGGGAGATTCAATTGCTTCTCTACCTCTTCAGGATTTTTCAGGGTGTCATCCATATACTCCAATAACAGCGCGAGCAGCAGACCCAGCACCAGGCCAAGCAGCAGTGAACCCGCGAGATTCAAAGGGATGTTCGGGCGATGCTTCTTGGCACTGACGGCCTTATCCACGATCAGGATATTGTTTAAGCCAACACCGGCCGCCACGCCGATTTCTTTGTAACGCTGCAGGGTCGCTTCGTACAGCTGACGGTTGGTATCCACGTCACGCTTGAAAATATTGTATTGGATGGAGCGGCTTTTCAAATCCAGTGCCTCGCCCTTCAGCGAAGTGATTTGGGCGGCAATCATGGTTTCGTTTTGTTGTGCTGCTTCATATTCCGCCCGAATGGCCGATTTAATATTGGCCACTTCCTGCGCAATCTGCTTATCGGTTTCATCAATCTGTGCTTTCAGCTGCAGCATGGCCGGATACGCCGGCTTGAATTGGCTCAGCTTATTTTGGTATTCCGCCACCAGCTCAGAGCGCGATTCCATCAATGTTCTCACGATAGAATTGGTGCCGGTTTCACCAAAAGTAACCATACCCATGCTGGACTGGGCCTGCACCCATTTCGACTGGGCGCGAATGCGCTCTTCTTTGGCCTTGGCCAAAGCCGCATTGAGGGCACCCAAATTCTGTTCCGGCAAGGTGCCGGCATTTTCATCTCCGGAACCGACAATTTGTTCTCGGGCCGCGAAACGAACCAGCTGCGCCTCGGAGTCTTCGAGCTTCAGCTTGAGCTGCTTCAGCTGGTCCTCAAGGTAGTTTTTGGCATAACTGGAAGTCTCAAAGCGCGTCTCTAAATTACGGCTCTGGAAAGCTTCGGCCAGGCTATTGGCCGACAAAATGGCAAAGGCCGGGTCCGGGCTATCGTAATGGATCTTGACCAGCCTTGTCGTACGGACCGGTTCTACAGTATATCCGGCCTTGAATAGATCGACCCGCTGGAGTGCTTGGTCTTTTTCCAGACGCGTTTTTTCTTGACCGACGGCACGGCTGTCCTCTGCACCAAACCAGGCTTTAATCTGACTGCGTGTTGAGGGCTCAAAGACCTGCTCAAAGCGCTTTTTATTCTGGAAGCCGATGTCACTGAGTACGCGCGAAGCCAATTCCCGGCTTTGCAAGAGCTGATACTGGGTATTCAGATAACTGGGATCATTATTGCTGGCGCCTTCCATCGCGTTGGCGTCATTTTTAGTGATGTTCATCAACTCGCGATCAACCTGCACCGAGGTGGTTGCCCGGTACACCGGAGTAATCATCAGAGACGCGACCAGTGCGAATACGAACACGATACCGACTGTGGTCGCGATGGTCCAACGCCGCTTCAGCACAATATGCCACAAGCCCATCAAATCAATATCGAATCCATCAGCCTCCTGATCGAGCCCCTGAGTGCTCAAGACCCCAGGCGCATGAGCAGTCAGGGCGCCGCCGGCAGCATCGTGACGGACGGGAAGGGCATTGCTCGTGGCGGCATCTGGCAAATTGGAACTTGGGGACATGCGGGCTTACTCTAATAGGGTGCTGAGGGATTAATACAGAATAAACGTATTCACCAAGGGAATACTTTCGAGGAACTTACGATAAGCCCATTTTCGGCTGGACACGCCAACGACGATGATGTCATCGCCGAAAATTTGTGGGTCAGCCGCATCGCCGCTGCGGATCTTATTGAGATCAAACTTTGCCGCCATGCGCTCGCCATTGACGGTACGGAACACCAAAATCGAGTCCAGTTGCGCCAAATCCACATTGATGCCCTTGGCCAGCGCAATGGCCTGTAAAAGACTGGTCTTGCCCTTGACCGGATAAATACCGGACTCAACGACCGCACCTTCAATGGTGACGCGCTGACTGGTGAACTCTTTGATAAACACATTGATTTGCGGATTCTGCAGCAGGGACTTGCCATAGGCCAGCATCAACTCCTGCTCCAGCTCTTCAACGGTTTTGCCCCCCGCCAAAACGATACCAATCAGAGGTAAAGAAATCTGGCCGACACTATTGACGCGAACTTCACGCTTCAGGTCCTCATTCAAGAACACCGACACTTCAAGCAGATCTTGCGGACCAATCCGATAATCGGTGGTGCCGCTGTAAACCCCTTTGACCGAAATATTATCCGGCAGCGCCAGCTCGGTAGTCGTGGCTACTTTTTTTACTGGCACCGGCGTAGACACAGGATCAGCCGCCTGGACAACTCCTGTAAAAAAAAGCAACAGTAAAAATGACTGGCAACGATTCATGATGGGGAAAATCCTTTTACTCAATGGGGTTTACGACCAAACAGGCCGCGCCAGAAGGGTCTGGCAGCTTTTTGGACGACGGCATCGGGGAGTGCCGGTAATGCAGCGGGCGGAGTATTATCGATGATTCCCTGGGGTCTTGTCATTACCAAATGCGTGGCCTCATCGGCCCCAAGGCGCCGCGATGCCACCTCTCTGGCTTCGGCCAGCAATGGCGGACGCCGATCGATATGGTGGGCATCCGTGGCCAATATATGGCACAAGCCCTCGTCCAGAATACGCTCGGACCAGTATTTAGGGCGTGGCCCGTAGCGCCCGGTGAGGCTGCCGGAGGTCAGCTGGATCCATGCCCCGGCCTGCAGCATGCGCTGAAACGCTGGATAGTGCTCTTCAATCCAAGTCAGTCGCTCAGGATGGGTAATGACCGGCACATAGCCGGCTGCGACCAGGCTGAATACCGAGTCTTCAAGGCGCGGAGGAGCGACATGGTGAGGCGGTTCAAACAGAAAGTAGCGCGAGCCATTCAGTGTGGGAATACGGCCAGCGCGAATGCCAGCCAGCAAATCCGGCGCCAGATGGGTGTCGGCTCCTTCCACCAATTGCAAAGGAATATGGGCTTCGGCCAAGGCCAGCCGAAAGGCTGCAATCGCGGACCGGATGCCCTCGGCATGGTTTTCGTATAATCCGGGGTAGATGTGCGGTGTGCAGGCGGTGATCCGAATCCCGTCGTCAACCGCGCACCGGGCCATGGCTAACGAGACCGAAAGATCCGTTGGGCCATCATCGATGCCCGGCAAAATATGGCAATGCAAATCAATCATCCGCGACTCACTTCCGGTGAACGCCCATACACATCTTCAAATCGCACAATGTCGTCTTCCCCAAGATAGCTGCCTGATTGTACCTCAATCAGCTCCAGCGCAATATTGCCCGGGTTTTCCAGGCGATGCACGCTGCCCAAGGGAATGTAGGTGCTCTGGTTTTCCGAGAGCATGAACACCTTGTCGTCGCAGGTCACCCGTGCCGTGCCGCTGACCACAATCCAGTGCTCGGCACGATGATGATGCATCTGCAGGCTGAGTGCGGCACCGGGTTTGACCACAATGCGTTTGACCTGGAAGCGGGCACCGGCATCGACCGAATCGTAATTGCCCCAGGGCCGGAATACCTTCCGGTGCCAGGTCGCCTGCGGGCGTTGCTCGGCTTTCAGGCGCGCCACGATATCCTTCACTTCCTGCACGCGGTCTTTGTGCGCGACCAGCACGGCGTCGTCGGTATCGACCACCACGATGTCGTCCAGACCCAGCAGCGCCAGTAGGCGCTTCTCGCCCATGGCCAGGGTATTGCGGCAATCCAGCGCCAGCACCTCGCCATGATGGGCGTTGCCGTTGCCGTCCTGTTCGGCCACCTGCCAGAGTGCCTGCCAGGAACCAACGTCGCTC
>NZ_JBIKSE010000035.1:0-18667 GCF_044348765.1 Arenimonas sp. | reverse complement strand
GTACGGCCGATGAAATCACGGCCCGCATCCAGCGCTACGGTCCAGGCCAAACCGGCCTCATAGGGACTGACGGTCTCATCCATGTCCTGGCCGTACAGGGCCATACCGGCTTCCAGACGCAGAGTGTCGCGCGCGCCCAAACCACAGGGCCGCACACCGGCCGCGGCCAAGGATTGCCAGAACGCAATGGCGCGGTCTTCGGGAACCATGATTTCAAACCCATCCTCTCCGGTGTAGCCGGTGCGTGCGATGAACAGCCCATCGGCGTCGCAGGCCACGAATTTACCAAGCGCTGCTGCAACGGCGGCGCCTTCACTGCTGAGCAGCGACAGGACCTTGGCACGCGCATTCGGACCCTGCACCGCGACCATGGCCAGATCGGCGCGTTCTTTGAGCACCACATCGAAACCGGCGACCTGCGCCGTCATCCAGGCCAGATCCTTGTCGCGGGTGGACGCATTGACCACGACGCGGTAGAAAGTGTCATCCAGGTAATACACGATGAGGTCATCGATGACGCCCGCGGCCTCGTTGAGCATGCAGGAATAAAGCGCTTTGCCCGTAACTTTCAGTTTTTCGATGGAGTTGGCGATCAGCCGGCGCAGATAGGCCCGGGCATCTGAGCCGTGCACGTCGATGACGGTCATATGCGAAACATCGAACATACCGGCATCGTGGCGCACCGCATGGTGCTCTTCAATCTGGGATCCGTAATGGATCGGCATGTCCCAGCCCCCGAAATCGACCATCTTGGCGCCGGCATCCCGGTGGGTCTGGTGGTAGATGGTTTTCTGGATCATGGTGTTCCTGATGGCGGCGGCAAACGCCTATTATCGCATAGCGCCCCGCTCAATCGGTGAGGTCGATTTTCAGGATGCCGTCATCTGCGGCAATCACGGTGACCCGCGCACCCTGGGGAGCATCGGGACCCTGCACCTGCCAGAAGGCATCACCAATCTGCACACGGCCATGGCCGTTGACGATGGCCGACTCCAGCACCAGAATCCGGCCGAGCAGCTGTTCCTGTTTGCGGTTCAGCAGGGGCTGATCGGAGTTTTCGCTGGTCTTGCGGAAATAGCGCCAGTAAATGCCGACCGACACAAATGACAGGATGACGAATACGAGAATCTGCGCTAGCAGGGGCACCGAAATACCGGTGACCAGCAGCAGGAACACGCCAGCAGCGGCAAAACCGAGCCAGAGTAACAGGATGCCCGGGGCAAGCGTCTCCAGCCCAATCAGGACCAGCGCCAGAACGGCCCAAAAAATGGCGGCATTGCTCATTTGGATTTATCCGGCGACGGCTTTTCCAGACTGGCCTTGGCCAGCTCGGCGATGCCGGCGATCGATCCCATGACCCCGGTGACCTCGGTCGGGAGGATCATCAGCTTCTGATTGGGCGAATCAGCAAACTTGCCAAGCGCCTCCACATATTTCTGGGCCACGAAGTAATTGATGGCCTGGACATCACCTTGGGATATCGCGGTGGATACCAGCTGGGTAGCCTTGGCCTCGGCTTCAGCCAGGCGCTCGCGGGCTTCGGCTTCGCGGAAGGCGGCCTCTTTCTTGCCTTCGGCCTGCAGGATGGCGCCCTGCTTCTCGCCCTCGGCACGGAGAATCTCGGCCTGACGAAGTCCTTCGGCTTCCAGAATATTGGCGCGCTTTTCACGTTCGGCCTTCATCTGCCGAGCCATGGCATCGACCAGATCTCGCGGCGGCTGAATATCTTTCAGCTCGATGCGGTTGACCTTGATACCCCAAGGATGCGTGGCCTGATCGACGACGTTGAGCAGCTTGGCATTGATTTCATCGCGCTTGGACAACGACTCGTCCAGATCCATGGAGCCGATGGCAGTCCGGATATTGGTCATCACCAGGGCGATGGTGGCCTGCTGCAGATCGGACACCTCATAGGCGGCCTTGGCGGCATCCAGCACCTGGAAGAACACCACGCCATCGACCTTGACCACCGCATTGTCCTTGGTAATCACGTCCTGAGACGGGATGTCCAGCACCTGCTCCATCATGTTCACTTTGCGGCCGATGTCCTGCATGATCGGAATCAGGATGTGCAGGCCGGGCGTCAGGGTCTTGGTGTACTTGCCGAAGGTTTCGACCGTCCATTGGAAGCCTTGCGGCACCATGCGCACGGCTTTATAGAGAACCACCAGGGCGAAAAACAGCAGGGCAATATACAGAAAATTCATGGAACACCTCGGCTCTTGAGTGGGTCTATTATAGGCCGATTCAATTCGGTGCGACCCTTTTCCGCCCTGGGGCATCTTGTAAACAGTGAGCCATTCAACCCACTTCGCGATCGATGTGCCGGACAGCCTGATTCAGCGCGCCAAACGCGGGGATAGACAGGCGTTCGAGCAGATTTACCACTGGTTTGAACGGCCGATTTACACCCTGGGACTGCGCCTGTGCGGGCAGCCCGCCGAGGCTCAGGAGGTACTGCAGGATTGCATGATCAAGGTCATGACCCGGATTGCCGAGTTCAACGGCCAGTCCCCGTTTTGGGGCTGGCTCCGGCAGATTGCCGTGAACGAGGCACTCATGCGGCTGCGGCGCAGCGCCAAAGGCTTCATGGAGGTGGATGTGTATGACTCGGATATTGCCGACAGTGCTACCGCGATGCCGCCACAGGCGGCCGAAGCGGCGCAGATGATCGAGGCCCTGCAGACACTGCCGCCGCTGACGCGTTCGGTACTCTGGCTATACCACGTGGAAGGCTTTACCCATGAAGAGATTGCGCGATATGTGGGAAAAACACCCTCCTTTTCGAAATCACAGCTAGCCCGCGGTACCCAGAAACTCCGCAATACGCTCGCGATCTCCCCTGCTACAGGAACCAAAGCATGAACACCGCCATTGATCTGCCGAATGCACTGCGTCAATTGCCGCTGGAAACACCGGCAACCAGTGCATGGCCCGGTCTGCAGCAACATCTGTCACAAAAGCGGAGCTGGCCGAAGCCGGCATTGGCGCTAGTGGCCAGCACGGCATTGGCCGTATTGCTCTGGCAAGCGCTCTTTCATAATGCACCAACACCGGAGGCCGCAGATATGCAGGCAACCCAACAAACCGACATCCAGTCCCTGATGGAACAGTCGGCGCGACTGGAAACCGCTTTCTACGCCCAGCAGGACGATGCCATCTCCAGCGCCAGCATCATCGCCGCCAACCTCGGCATCGAAGACCAGCTCGTGGTAATCGATGCCGATCTCTCGGAACAGTCCACGCCGGAACAAACCCGCGCACTCTGGCAACAGCGCGTTTATTTGCTCGACCAGGGTCTGCAACTCAACCGTACCAATGCCGATTTCAATGCAGTCGGCCGTAATTTCGATCTGGCTCTCGCCATTACCAACTGAACCGTCCTCAAGGAGTCCTCCATGTTCACCAAGAAAAAAGCCATACCGCTGATACTCGTCGCTGGATTTCTTTCCACTACCGCATTCGGACAGATCCCGAAAGCATCTGCCGATGAACAGAAAGCCGCGCGTGCGGAAATCGAGCAGCTGAGCAAGCGCATCCAGGAGCTGTCGAAAAAGCTCGGCCCGGATGACCAGATGCAGATCACCATCATCGAAACCAAGCGCGACAGCGAAACCGGCACGGTCGAGCGCAGCGTCATCACCACCGCGCCAGCCGGCAAGGGCGCGGGCTGGACTGAATCCAAACGTGGTGGTAAGCGCATCGAAATGCGCCAAGCCGCAACGCGTATTGGCCTAGGCCTGGTCATGGCGCCGAACAGTATTAGTGGTGTGAAGATCGCCGCAATCAGCCCCAAAGGACCCGCCAAGGAAGCCGGCCTGCAGGCCGGCGATGTGATTACCGCCATCGATGCTAATCCCATTACCGGAAAAAACCAGGCCGGCATGGTCCAGGCCCGTGCCGCACTTGCCAATCTGAAGGAAGGACAGACCGTCAAACTCGCCTACACCCGGAGCGGAAAAGCCGCGAGCGCAAGCCTGAAGGCCGCGAAAATCGAACCACTGATGATCGTCAACCGCGAAACCCGCACCATGGGTCCCGGCGGCAATAAGGCGCCTTTATTCACTTATGCCACACGCTGGCAAGGTCTGAATATGGCCGAGCTCAATCC
Source organism: Arenimonas sp. (assembly GCF_044348765.1). Lineage (GTDB taxonomy): Bacteria > Pseudomonadota > Gammaproteobacteria > Xanthomonadales > Xanthomonadaceae > Arenimonas. The sequence continues at coordinate 14,556 of NZ_JBIKSE010000035.1, read as the reverse complement.
GCAGTTAGGCCGCTACTTCGGCGTAAGCAGTGGCGTGCTGGTACTGAGCCCGAAAGCGGAATTTCCGCAATTGCAAGCCGGCGATGTCATTACCAAGATCAATGGCAAGGCGGTGGTTAAATCGCGTGATGTGCTCGAGGCCATGCGCGCTGGCAAAGAAGGCGACAAAATCGCAATCAGCCTATTGCGCGACCGCAAAGCACAAACGGTCAACATCACCCTGCCTAAAATGCCGCCCATGCCTCCGATGCCGCCCGGTCCACCGCGCGTTGCCATGCCATTTGATGGCGTCAATGGCGACAGCCTTTTCGCGGAAGATCTGGCTGGTGCTGAAAACGCATTCAGCATCATGACCCTCGGCGATGCCAAGGTGCCGAAAAGCTTTGAAATCGAAATCATGGATACGGAAAGCGGCGAGTCCCACTGAATTCCGGAAGATCCCAGAGAAACCCGGCGCAGCCGGGTTTCTCATTTCCAGACACCAGAACCGATAACACCTATTAATATAGGGCGTGCAAGGAGACCGCCATGACCATGCCCGCCACCAAACACGATGACCGCCTGATTCTCGGATGCTGGCGCCTGCATGAAAGAACACCGCTACAGATTGCCGGTCTTCTTGAAGCGGCGCTGGAATCCGGAATCCGCCAGTTTGACCATGCCGATATCTACGGTAACGGCAACAGCGAGCGGCTGTTCGCCGACGCCCTGCGGGGGCTCGGTTGCTCACGTGAATCCATTGTGCTGCAGAGTAAATGCGGCATCCGCGACGGTTATTACGACAGCAGCGCCGGTCATATCCTGAAAACGGTGGACGGCATTCTCGGCCGCTTGGACACCGACTATCTCGACACCCTGCTGCTGCATCGGCCCGACGCTTTGATGGAGCCGGCGGAAGTCGCCGAAGCCTTCAGCCGGCTGCAGGCCAGCGGCAAAGTCCTGCGCTTCGGCGTCAGTAACTTTCAACCGATGCAGATCGAGCTCTTGCAGTCAGCACTGGAGCACCCCCTATGCGCCAATCAAGTGCAGTTCGGTCTGGCGCATACCGGACCAGTAGATGCGGCACTGCAGGCCAATACCCACCTTGACGGTGGCATCAACCGGGATGGTTCGGTGATCGATTACTGTCGCATGAATGGACTGCGCGTGCAGGCCTGGTCGCCACTGCAGTTCGGCATGTTTGAAGGCAATTTCCTGGGGCATCCGGATTTCGCGGAGTTGAATCATGCCCTGCACAACATGGCGCAGGTTTATGGCGGCAATGCCGGTGCTATCGCCATTGCCTGGATACTTCGGCACCCGGCGAACCTGCAGGTCCTGCTTGGCAGTACCGATCCGCAACGCCTGAAATCACTGGCCACGGCGACCGGCATTGCCCTGCAGCGCGAGCACTGGTATGCACTCTACTGCGCTGCCGGCAATCCCCTGCCCTGACCTGCGGGCTTGCCCTATCCGGCGTCGTAGACTACCCTTTGACGGTCACCTTCTACGGATTTCCCCATGAGCGCAGTGCTTTTCGGACTTTTCGGCCTCAGCTGTCTGCTGGCCATCGCTTGGTTGTTTTCCAATAACCGGCGTGCCATTGATTGGCGATTGATTTCCACAGGCGTTCTGCTGCAGATCCTGTTCGCTGCATTCGTATTGCTGACACCATTCGGTGCCGCCGTGTTCGGCGCCGCCGCACATGCCTTCGTAACCGTTTCTGGTTTCACCACGGAAGGTGCCAGAATGATTTTCGGCGACCTAGCAACGGCCGATAAATTCGGCTTTATTTTTGTGTTCCAGGTTTTGCCAACGGTGATTTTCTTTGCTGCGCTCACTGCCGTTCTCTATCACTTGGGCATTCTTCAGATGGTTGTCAAAGGCATGGCATGGGCGATTACCAAAGTCATGCGCCTGTCGGGTGCCGAAACCACCTCGGTCTGTGCCAGCGTGTTCATCGGCCAAACCGAGGCACCGCTGACGGTTCGGCCCTACATCGGCAAGATGACCGAATCCGAGCTGCTGACCATGATGGTTGGCGGCATGGCGCATATCGCCGGCGGCGTGATGGCTACCTACGTGGCCATGCTGGGCGGCACCGATCCGGAACTGCAGGCTTTCTACGCCAAGCATTTCCTGGCCGCTTCCATCATGGCGGCTCCGGCCACCTTTCTGGTTGCCAAAATGCTGATTCCGGAAACCGGCGAACCGTTAACGCGCGGCAACATCAAAGTCGAGGTGGAAAAAACCTCGGCGAACATCATCGATGCCGCTGCAGCCGGCGCTGCCGACGGGGTCAAGCTGGCCATCAACATTGCCGCCATGCTGCTGGCTTTCGTGGCACTGATCGCCATGATCAACGCCATCATCGGCTGGTTCGGCGATTTGCATCTGTCCGGCTATCAGAGCCTGAACATGATGCTGAACCAGGGTGCTGCCGCCGGTGCCGCACCGGTCACGCTCAACCTCGGCCTGATTCTGGGTTACATCCTGGCGCCAATTGCCTGGGTGATTGGCATTGACTGGAACGATGCGGTGATCGCCGGCGGCCTGATCGGCCAGAAAATCGTACTCAACGAGTTCATCGCCTATCTGCAGCTGTCGCAGATTCCAATCGGTGAAGGCGCAGGCGCCATCAGTGAGCATTCCCGCTTGATTCTGACCTACGCACTGTGCGGCTTTGCCAACTTCGCTTCGATTGCCATCCAGATCGGTGGCATTGGCTCCTTAGCGCCGGAACGTCGTTCCGATCTGGCCCGCTTCGGTCTGCGTGCCGTGCTTGGCGGCACGATCGCCACCTTGATGACCGCCACCATCGCCGGCGTCTTGCTGCACTTCGGAGTTTAACCATGTTGATTGTGGTGGGCTCCTACAACCAAGATCTGGTTTGGCGCACAGCACAGTTTCCAAAAGCCGGCGAAACCCGAATCGGTCTTTTCTCGCAAGGACCCGGCGGCAAAGGCTTCAATCAGGCCATAGCCGCACAACGGCTTGGCAGCCAGCCCTTATTCATCGCCGCCCTGGGTAATGACGCGCTCGGTGAAAATGCGCAGAAACTGGCTGAAGCGGAAAACCTGCGCTGTGCCTGGCAATTGTTTGAAAATACCGCTACCGGAAATGCTGCGATTTGGGTGGATGCGTCCGGTCAGAATCGGATTCTCGTTGACTTGGCCGCCAACCGGCAGCTATCCCCCGAACATATTGCCGCACATGCTGACACATTTTCCTCAGCTAAAGTGGTACTGGTCCAATACGAAGCCAATCCTGCCGCCAGCCTGCAGGCTCTGGTTTTGGGCCGGAAATACGGAGCCCTCTGTTTGGTCAACCCCGCACCAGCCAGTACCGATGCCACGGACTTGCTGGCCATGGCCGATATCATCACACCGAATGAAAGCGAGTTCACCTCGTTGCTGCAGCAAACCGGCGAAGCAGTCAGCACCGAGTCGATTGCAAATCTGAGCTCCGGGCAACTGCATCTGCTGGCACGCCGCTTGCCATGCGCCACGGTGATTATCACGCTCGGCGAGCGCGGCATGCTGCTCAGTACCGATAGCGGCGTTGAGGAAATCACCGCGCCTGAGGTCATTGTCCGCGACACCACCGGAGCCGGCGACTGTTTCAACGGCGCCTTGGTGGCGGAACTGGCCGCAGGCAGAACGCTTGCCGATGCCTGCGGTTTTGCGGTCAAGGCGGCCTCCTGCAAGGTCGAGCGTGCCGGTGCGGCGCTGACCATGCCGACCCGCAACGATATCGCAGCACGCTTCGGCTGATCATGCGTATCGGGCCACATGTCATTTCGCCAAACCTGATTCTGGCGCCGATGGCCGGCGTCACCGATAAGCCGTTCCGTATGCTGTGCAAGAAAATGGGTGCGGGTCTGTGCGTCTCGGAGATGACCATTTCCGATCCGCGTTTCTGGCGAACCAATAAATCGGTGCATCGCATGGATCACTCCGATGAACCGTCGCCGATATCGGTGCAGATTGCAGGCACCGACCCGAAACAGCTGGCCGAAGCCGCGCAATTCAATGTCGATCATGGTGCACAGATCATTGACATCAACATGGGCTGTCCGGCCAAGAAGGTCTGTAACGTCCTGGCCGGTTCGGCACTGATGCGCGATGAAAAACTGGTTGCCGCAATCCTGAGCACCACCGTCAAGGCCGTGGATGTTCCGGTCACTCTGAAAATCCGTACCGGCTGGAGTCCCGACTGCCGAAATGCCTTGGCCATTGCCCGCATTGCCGAAGACTGCGGTATCCAATCGCTGGCCATCCATGGCCGTACGCGTCAGGATTTTTATAGGGGTTTTGCCGAATACGACACGATTGCTGAGGTGAAACAAGCGTTGCACATTCCGGTGGTGGCCAACGGCGATATCACCGATCCGCATAAAGCCAAATTCGTTCTCGAATACACCAAGGCCGACGCGGTGATGATCGGCCGTGCCGCACAGGGCCGGCCCTGGATTTTCCGGCACATTCACCATTATCTGCAAACCGGCGAGCTGCTACCGGAGCCCTCGGTAGCATTCATTGCCGAAACCCTGCTCGGCCATTTGCGGCACCTGCATGAATTCTACGGCGAACTGCAGGGCGTGCGCATCGCACGCAAGCATTTGGGTTGGTATAGCGCCGAGCAGGAACACGCCACCGAATTCAGGGCACGGGTCAACAAGGCCGAAACGGCGAGCGAGCAGACGGCGATTACCGAGGATTATTTCTCGAGCTTGGCTGCTTAAGCCAGCGTTGCATCCAAGCTCACCGGCACCGCCAGTGCGCGCGAGATCACACACCCAGCCTTGGCGGCTTCGGCAATCTCGGCAAACTGCGCCGAGGTGATTCCCGGCACCTTAGCCAGCACGATCAGGTGCACACCAGTTACGGTCGGACCCGGATCAAAGCCCGGCTCCATCATCGCTTCGGCCCGGGTTTCGATCCGGTCCGGGGTGAATCCGGCTTTGCCGAGCACCGCCGACAGCGCCATGCTGAAACAGCCGGCATGTGCAGCGGCCAGCAGTTCTTCCGGATTGGCACCTTTCTCGTCCCCGAAGCGCGTTTTGAAGGAATAGTTCTGGTCGGCGAACAGACCGCTCTGCGGCGTGCTGATGCTGCCCTTGCCGGCGATCAGATCGCCCTCCCAGCGCGCGCTGGCGATGCGTTTGAATCCCATGGTGTTTCCCCCTTAACTGCCTGAAATGAATAGTCACTTTATCAAATTCCTAGCCAGTTGAACGCGGGCTAAACCGGGAGGTGAAAAAGTTGATGCGAAGCTGTGCATTTGCCTGTATTCTATGCGTTCCCCAATTTGTATCTTTCTATCTCGATTAAAGGATATATGCTGCGATGAGCAACTACCTGTTCACTTCCGAATCGGTCTCCGAAGGCCACCCGGACAAACTCGCCGACCAGATTTCAGATGCCGTCCTCGACGCCATCCTGGCCCAGGATAAGCATGCCCGTGTGGCCTGCGAGACCCTGGTGAAAACCGGCGCCGCCATCGTGGCCGGTGAAATCACCACCTCGGCCTGGGTCGATATCGAAGCCCTGGCCCGCAAGGTCATCAATGACATCGGCTACAACAACTCCAACGTCGGCTTCGACGGCCATACCTGCGCCATCATCAATATGATCGGCAAGCAGTCGCTCGACATCAACCAGGGCGTCGACCGCAAACGTCCGGAAGACCAGGGAGCGGGCGACCAAGGCCTGATGTTCGGCTATGCCACCAATGAGACCGAAAGCTTCATGCCAGCAGCCATCCATCTGTCACACCGTCTGGTCGAGCGCCAGGCGAAAGTGCGCAAGCAGAAGAATTCGCCGCTGCCGTGGCTGCGTCCCGACGCCAAGAGCCAGGTCACCCTGCGCTACGAAGGCGATAAAGCCGTAGCCATCGATGCCGTGGTACTGTCGACCCAGCACGATCCCGGTATCAAGCAAAAAGATCTGATTGAAGCCGTGCGCGCGCACGTGATCGATCCGGTACTGCCAGACAAACTGCTGCACAAGGGCACCAAGTACCACATTAATCCGACCGGCAAGTTCGAAATCGGCGGGCCGGTCGGTGACTGCGGCCTCACCGGCCGCAAGATCATTGTCGACACCTACGGTGGCTGGGCCCGTCACGGTGGCGGTGCATTCTCGGGCAAGGATCCGTCCAAGGTCGACCGTTCAGCCGCCTATGCCGCCCGTTATGTGGCCAAGAACGTGGTTGCCGCCGGCTTGGCCGACCGTTGCGAAGTCCAGGTCAGCTACGCCATCGGAGTAGCCGAACCGACTTCGATTTCGGTCACCACTTTCGGCACCGGCAAGATTCCGGACGTACAGATTGAAAAACTGATCCGCGGCCACTTCGACCTGCGTCCGTACGGCATCAGCAAGATGCTGGACCTGCTGCACCCGATTTACCAGCGCACCGCCAGCTACGGCCACTTCGGCCGTAAGCCACAGGAAGTGAGCTACGTCGACGGCCACGGCAAAACCCACAAAGCTACCGCGTTCAGCTGGGAAAAAACCGATGTCGCCGAAGCTCTGCGCAAGGCTGCAAAACTGAAGTAACCTGGAACCGGGGGCGGCGCAATCCACCCCCGTTTTCACATGTCATTCCGGCGCAGGCGGTATCATAGGTCTGCACCAAAACACCCCATCGAGGGGCGCTGCAAGCACCGCCGCGCGCGGAAGCACAGGCTCGATGGCGGTGGTCACTGCAACCGCGCCCGCTCACTTTGATCTATAAGGAGCGTGCATGAACGCCGTTACGAAACTGAAACCCGATTACAAAATCGCTGACATCTCTCTGGCCGATTGGGGCCGCAAGGAAATCGATATTGCCGAGGCCGAAATGCCGGGACTGATGTCGATTCGCAACAAATATGCTACCCAGGCCCCGCTGAAAGGCGTGCGCGTCACCGGCTCCCTGCATATGACCATCCAGACCGCCGTGCTGATCGAAACTCTGAAGGACATCGGTGCCGATGTACGTTGGGCGTCCTGCAACATCTTCTCGACCCAGGACCATGCCGCCGCTGCTATTGCCGACAGCGGCACCCCGGTATTCGCCTGGAAAGGCGAAACCCTGGAAGAATACTGGGACTGCACCCTCGATGCCGTGACCTTCCCGGGCGGCAAGGGTCCGCAACTGGTCGTCGACGACGGTGGCGATGTCACCCTGCTGCTGCACAAAGGCTATGAAATGGAACAGGGTTCGGATTGGGTCAACAGCCCGTCGGGCTCGCATGAAGAGCAGGTCATCAAGAACCTGCTGAAGCGCACCGCGGTCGAACGTCCGGGTTTCTGGACCAACGTGATGAAGGACTGGCGTGGCGTTTCTGAAGAAACCACTACCGGCGTTCACCGTCTGTACCAGATGATGGAAGTCGGCGGCCTGCGCGTGCCGGCCATCAATGTCAACGACTCGGTCACCAAGTCCAAATTCGATAACCTTTACGGCTGCCGCGAATCGCTGGCCGATGGCCTCAAACGTGCGATGGACGTGATGTTGGCCGGCAAGGTTGCTGTGGTCTGCGGCTATGGCGATGTCGGTAAGGGCTCGGCACACTCGCTGCGTGCCTACGGCTGCCGCGTCGTGGTGACCGAAATCGATCCGATCAACGCCCTGCAGGCGGCCATGGAAGGTTTTGAAATCAATACCGTGGAAGCCACCCTCGGCCGCGGCGATATCTACGTCACCACCACCGGCAACAAAGACGTGCTAACGCTGGAACACATGCAGGCCATGAAGGACCAAGCCATCGTCTGCAATATCGGCCACTTCGACAACGAAATCCAGGTTGACCGCCTGAACACTTCGGACGCGGTCAAGCTCAATATCAAGCCGCAGGTCGACAAATACACCTTCGCCAACGGTAATGCCATCTATCTACTTGCCGAAGGCCGCTTGGTCAACCTGGGCTGCGCGACCGGTCATCCGAGCTTCGTGATGTCGAACTCATTCTCCAACCAGACCCTGGCGCAGATCGATCTGTGGGCCAACAAGGACGTATACGAGCCGAAAGTCTACATCCTGCCGAAGAAGCTCGACGAGGAAGTGGCACGTCTGCATCTGGAGAAAATCGGGGTGAAGCTGACCGTGCTGACCGACGAACAGGCTGCTTACCTCGGTGTCGCCAAGGAAGGTCCGTACAAGCCGGAACACTACCGCTACTGAGTCCCCGAAAAGGGCGCGCATGCGCCCTTTTTTTATTTCCCGGAATTGAAATGAAGATTTCCTATGAGTTTTTTCCGCCGAAAACCGATGAGCAGCGCGCGCAACTGGACCGTACCGCGATTGCGCTGAAAGCCCACGCTCCGGAATTTGCCTCGGTCACCTTCGGTGCCGGCGGCTCGACCCTGAGCTATACCGGTGAAACGGTACAACACCTGGCCGATGTGCATGGACTGAATGCGGTGCCACACCTAAGCTGCATGGGCGGCACCCGCGAGGAGATCAGGGCCCTGCTGGACCACTACAAGGCCCGGGGCTGCAATCGCATCATCGCGCTGCGCGGCGACCTGCCTTCCGGCATGGCACGCGCCGGCGACATGCACTTCGCTGCCGATCTGGTACGTTTCATCAAAGACGAATACGGCGATGCCTTCGAAATCACCGTCGCCTGCTATCCGGAATTCCACCCGCAGGCCGAAGACGCCGAATCCGACATCGTGCGCTTTGCGGAAAAAGCGGCATTGGGTGCCAGCTCGGCGATTACCCAATACTTCTATAATGCCGATGCCTATTTTCGGTTCGTCGACGACGTGCGTCGCCGCGGCATCGACATTCAGATCATCCCGGGCATCATGCCGATTTCAAATTTCTCGCAGATCCGCCGGTTCTCGCAGATGTGCGGTGCCGAAATTCCACGCTGGATGAGCCAACGCATGCTGGGCTATGGCGACGATGCCGCCAGCATCCGCGAGTTTGCCGCTGACTGTGTAGCCGGTATGTGCCGGCGTCTTCTGGATGGCGGCGTCGGTGAATTGCATTTCTATACCCTGAATCTGGCCAAACCCGCCGAAGCCGTGCTCTCGCGTTTGCGCTGATGCTGCGCTAGAGTGCCGGTATGGCATCATTTCGCATTCCGCTGTTATTTCTGCTTCTGGTCGGCAGTACGGCATCCGCCCAGGACATGCGCCGGTGCCAAGGCACCGATGGCAGCGTGGTCTATACCGATCGCCTGTGCGAGTCCGAACAGAGCGAGAAGCCGGCCGCCTCTACTGCAACTGCAGTAGCGCCGAAAACGCTACGCTCCGGCCGTACCGGAATGCCACCGCCACCTGCCTGCAGTAAGAGTCCCGGTGAATTGCTATACAGCATACGCGCCGCCATTGACATGAAAGACGTCAATCAATTGGTGAAAAGCTACCATTGGCTGGGCGTCAGCCAGGAGCAGTCCGAAGCTCTGCTGACCCGTCTGGATACGATGGTGAATCGCCCGCTACTGGATGTGCAGCTGCTCTATCCGGAAATGGATTCCATTCCGGAATCAATGGCAGATGAGTTTGCCAGCGAGGACGACTATACCTACCGCGAAGCGGTGCAAAAACCACCCTATGCCATGAAAGTCATGCAGTACCGCAGCAATACCAGCACTGAAACGGTCAGCACAGCATTCCGCCTGCAACGTCATTATCAGTGCTGGTGGATCCGCTTCTGATCAGCTGAAGCGGAGAATGGCGACGGCACCACCCTGGTCACGCGGTGCAATGCTTACCTTCCAGCCATACAATTCACACAATCGGCGCACGATAGACAGGCCGATACCGCCGCCTGTGGTATTGCCGACGCTCGATCCGCGGTAGCCGCGTTCGAACAGACGCTCGGCATCCTCAGTGCTCAGACCGGGACCGGTATCTTCGATGGCGATATGGTCGGCCTCGACCCGGCAGCGCACTTCACCTTCAACCGTGTATTTACATGCATTACCCAAAAGATTGCCGATGGCGACCGACAAAACCGCTTCGGGAGCCTCGATGATGACGCCCTCGAGACCTTCGACATAAATTTCAACCGGCTTGTTGGCCAGATAAGGACGATTCGCTTCCACCAACTGACGCGCCAGTTTTGCAATATCGCAGCTGCCCATTCCACGCTCGTTGCGTGACAGCATCAGCAGTGCCGTGGTGAGGTCGGTACATTGCAACGCGGCGCGGTCGATACGCAACAGGCGCTGACGCATTTTTTCGGTGATATCGGGATTAGCCAGAAGCAGTTCGGTCGCACCGCGGATAACCGCCAGCGGCGTACGCAGCTCATGGCTAACATCGGCATTGAATTCGCGGTCCCGGCGAACAATCTGGGTCATTCGGCTGGAATAATCATCCAGGGCCGAGGCCAGCTGTCCGACTTCATCGTTTGGAAACAGTGGAGCAAGTTGCTGACTGCCCTCCTTGCCAACCATCATGCGCAGACGGCGCGCCAATTCCAGCACCGGACTGATTACACGGGATGACGACCAGATGCCAATCAACCAGGCCAACAAGGAAAAAATCGCAATGGCACCGATGACCAAAATAACGAGACGCTGCTCACTCAGGCTGGCGCTGGTGACGTCATAGCGGACATAACTGACCAGATCGGCGTCGCGCCGGATGGCATATTTATAGCGATGCAATTGCCCGTTGCCATCGACTTCCTCGATGTCGTACACGCCGGTTTTCAGGTCCTGCAACGCCAACGGCATCTTGTAGGCGTTTCGCGTGCTCCAGATCTTGGCCGAAAGCATTGAGAATGTTGCTGTACCCTGCGGATTGGTACGCACCTGAGCCACAAAGTTATCAACTTCACGTTGCAGCGTGCTTTCAATGAGTTGTCCTTCCAGCTTCGCGCGCAGATACAGGGACGATAGAGCGAACAGCGCAGTCAGCCCGAAACCCAGCAGGAAAAAAGAAAAGATGATTCGGGTTCGGAGTCTACGCCGGTACTGCATCGGGATCGACGATTCGATAGCCTATGCCGTGACGGGTCTGGATCAGTGCCGTAGGGAACGGCTTGTCGATGGCCGCACGCAGACCGTGGATGTGTACGCGCAGACTGTCGGAGTCGGGCAGCTCTTCGCCCCAAACCCGCGTCTCCAGCTCATTGCGGGTCACCACCGAGGGCGAAGCTTCCATCAATGCCTGCAGGATCTTCAAAGCAGTCGGATTAAGCTGGATTGACTCGCCGCCGCGGCGGACTTCTAGCGTATCAAGGTTGAACTCGAGATCGGCAATCGCCAAGGTGCGCGACAGATTGGTTTTGGTACGGCGTGCCAGAACCTCAAGACGTGCCTCAACCTCCTGCAGGGCAAACGGCTTGACCAGATAGTCATCGGCACCCGATTCGAAACCAGCCAGTTTGCTTTCCAGCGAATCGCGTGCAGTCAGCATCAGTACCGGAGTCTGTTTGCGACCTTCCATGCGCAGCTTGCGGCAGACTTCGATGCCATCGATGCCGGGCAGGTTCAGGTCGAGCACGATGGCGTCGAAGTCGTTGACCACGGCCAGATGCAGGCCGGTTACACCGTCAGCGGCATAGTCGACGGTATGGCCACGATCTTCCAGGTAATCCCCGAGATTGGCGGCGATATCGCGGTTGTCTTCAATGACAAGCAGTCGCATCCCCATCAACCCCCGGGAGCATGGGCCGAATCGCCTTTCTGGCCCTGCAGGGTGCGTTGCGTGGCATCGTAGCTGCGCTTGCGCGCGGCAACCGTCATGCAATTGCGTTTTTTCATGTTCGAACCAAGGGGTTTCTCGTAGGTGCAGACCAGTTTACTGTCGGCAAAAGTCTGCTTGAGAATGCTGTTGATGCGTATCTCTGCGGCCTTGGCAGCATCACTGGGCACTGACTCGCCAACGAGTAAGGCAAACTGCTCATTCAGTGCAGTACGATTTTCCTTGGTCAACTCGGTGTACTCCACCTGGCCCAACTTGGCCTCAATCTGCTGACGCTGCATGGAGACGTTGCCGGATGCCAGCGAAAGCTGGATAGCTTCAGCATCGAGGGTTGTGCCGGCATAGGCCAGTGATGACAGCAGAACCGCGGATAAAACAAGCAGACGCTTCATAAGTGTTTATTGCCCCGTAAATTAAAATAAAATCATGTCATGAGAATAGCACTAAATCGAACATTGGCAGTAAAAACCCGGCAAGCAGTTACCCGCTTGCCGGGTCAGGACTGTGAAGCTCCGATTACCATAACCGGTTGGTTGCTGACGAGGCGCGCAAACCGAAGAGATGGTCGGACAAGGCTAGACCCCAATAGGTTAATTTTTTGTTAATTACACCTGATGATTTAGTTATTCACGCTCATGTTTTGACCGTTCGTCCGGGAAATCAGCAAATCGAGCACTTCACCAGCCACATCGCAGCCTGTAGCCGCCTCCAAGGCCTCAAAACCCGGTGCGGCATTGACCTCCAGCAGCAGGGGCCCCGCCGCTGTCTGCAATAAATCAACACCCGCCACCACCAGTCCGAGGGAGGCCGTCGCTTCAAGCACCAACGCGCTTTCGTCTGCCTGCAATACCCGCGCTTCAGTGCGGGCACCCAGTTGCACATTGGCCCGGAACTCGCCGGATGCTGCGATCCGAAGCATCGCGCCGATGACATAACCATTGCATACGAAGGCGCGTACGTCCCTGCCGGCCGCCTCGGCAATGAATGCCTGCAATGTGTATCGCTCGCCTTGCGCACTCAAATCGGTCATCAAAGCAATGGCCGCTGCTACGTCGTCAACGCGATGCACGCCCCAACCGCCGGCACTGGCATCCTGCTTGATCAGCATCGGAAACCCAAACGGCAATTGCATGATTGCGGCCGCATCAAGAGGCGTTAACGGTGAAAGACTTTCCGGTATCGGTAGACCCCGGCGGCGATAAATCGCCAACGCAGCAGGCTTGTCGCGTGCCAATGCCACCGATTCAGCCGTATTCAGACAGACCGCACCGTATGCCTGCATCCGCGCCAGTAATTCCCCACCCGGCCTCTGCCAAATCGGCCCAAACCGCGGCAGAACGGCATCAAAAGCTCTCAGGAAGTCCGCTTCATGTGACGCCAACGGGTCGATCACCGTCACTTCGGCACCACGCTCCTGAGCCGCCACCTGCAAACGACGGTTGCCGTATAGCTCCGGGGTCCGCGATATCACCGCAATCTTCATATCACCGGTTTCCCGTTGCTTGGACAGGCGTTAAACTGTGTGTATGGAATTGTATCTCAACGGCGAATTGCGGCACTTTGACTCCGGCCTCGACATCCAACAGCTGATCGAGCAGCTCGCGCTATCGGGCCAGCGCGTGGCCGTGGAAGTAAACCGGCAGATCATACCTAAAAGCCGTCATGCCAGTTATCAATTGCAGGACAGGGATCGGGTCGAAATCATCCAGGCCATGGGTGGCGGCTGAGGGCTGACGGCCAACATCGATTCAGGCGATAATAGACGCATGAGCACGCCGACCATCCACGACCCGTTGATCATCGCCGGGAAAACCTACCGCTCCCGCCTGTTGACCGGGACCGGTAAATTCACAGACTTCCAGCAAACCCGCGAGGCCACCGATGCGGCTGGCGCCGAAATCGTTACGGTGGCATTGCGCCGGACCAATCTCGGGCAGAACAAGGGCGAGGCCAATCTGTTGGACTTCCTGCCACCCGACCGTTTCACACTCTTGCCTAACACCGCGGGCTGCTACAGCGCCGAAGACGCCGTGCGCACCTGCCATCTGGCGCGTGAATTACTTGATGGCCACAGGCTGGTAAAACTGGAAGTGCTCGGAGATCCCAAAACCCTGTTTCCGCATGTCACCCAGACCCTGCTCGCGGCCGAGCAGCTGGTGGCCGATGGATTCGATGTCATGGTGTACACCTCGGATGATCCGATCATCGCCAAGCAACTCGAACAGATCGGTTGCGTAGCCATCATGCCGCTGGCGGCTCCGATCGGATCCGGGCTGGGCATCCAGAATAAGTGGAGCTTGCTTGAAATCATCGAAAACGCCAAGGTTCCGGTTCTGGTCGATGCCGGCGTCGGAACCGCATCGGATGCCGCCATTGCCATGGAGCTCGGGTGCGACGGCGTATTGATGAACACCGCCATCGCCGCCGCAAAAGATCCAATCCTGATGGCTTCGGCGATGTGCAAAGCCGTGCAGGCCGGTCGTGAAGCCTTTCTGGCTGGACGCATGCCGAAACGCCGCTATGCCAATGCCTCCTCGCCGCTGGACGGTCTGTTCTTCTGATGTCGGATTCCGAAAACCCGCTTCCGGAGAAACCCGTCCGCAGCATCCGTAGCTTCGTGCTGCGTCAGGGCAGAGCCACCGAATCCCAGAAACGCGCCTTCGATTGGCATTGGCCGGCCATCGGTCTGGATTACGCGGGTAATCCCGTGGATTTCAGTACCGTATTTCCCAGACCGGCGGATACCGTCGTCGAAATCGGCTTCGGCAACGGCGAACAGCTGGTATTCGGCGCCCAGAACGAACCAGATCGCAACTTCATCGGCATCGAGGTGCACTCACCCGGCGTAGGGCGCGCACTCAATGCCGTGGCTGAGGCCGGTCTCGATAACGTCCGCATCTATCGTCATGATGCCGTGGAGGTT
>NZ_JBIKSE010000088.1:0-5278 GCF_044348765.1 Arenimonas sp. | reverse complement strand
CCGCCGAGCACATCCTCCCCGACTGGCGCCTCGGCGACACCGCGTGGACCTCCGGCATCGTGAACAAAACCTCCGCCCTCATGTATCACCGAGACCGAAACAACGGAATAGGCGCATGGTCGGCGATGGTCGTCGTCCGACGAAACACCCGAGGCGGACATCTCCACCTACCCGAGTACGACGTCGTCATTCCGTGTCGAGACGGCGCCGTCGTGATGTTCCCCGGACCGGAGATCGTCCACGGCGTCACCCCGATCGACATCCGCCCGGACGGATACCGATACTCGGTCGTGTACTACTCAGTGGCGAAGATGGCTCACTGCCTCCCACCGGATGAGGAACTCGCCGACGCTCGACAGTCCCGCACGAACTCAGCGATCACGATGCTCGACCGACAACGCGAACAAGGTTTCCTAGCATGACAACGGACCGCCCACGAGTCTTCGTTTTCACTTACGACCGATACGAGACGATCACTACATCGCCGATGCTCGAAGCAGAGAACATTGAACACGTCGTCCTCTGTCACTCCGAGGAGCAGAAAGATCATTTCATCGAGGCCGGACGAGTCAGACCGGATCGAATCATCGCAACCGGAGAACCCCGAGGACTGGCATACAACCGAAACATAGCCCTCGACATGATGACCGAAGGCGAATGGGCGATGTTCCTCGTCGACGATCTCCGAAGCGTTTCATCAGTGGACACATACGACACTGAACTCGAAGCGTCGCCTCTCCCGATCACGATGGAAAATCAGAGCGAATGGAGACCACGGTTCCGGACAAAAATCTCATTAGAAACATTCCTTGAACGCGCACATAAAGACACCGAGCACGCCGAGAAAATGGGCGCGCACCTCGTCGGCTTTTGCGGCGTGGGAAACGTCCTTTTCCGAACAAAGAAATGGACGTACAACACCTTCGCCGATGGGCGCGCATGGATGGTACAGAAAACCGATCTCCGATTCGATCGCAACGTTCACACGATCGACGACCTCTGCTGGACTGCGCTAAACATTGACCGATTCGGAGTGACAGTGAACGACAACTGGATTCTTCCGGACTGTAGCCGCTACACCGCCGGCGGATACGGGTCAATCTCCGACAGACTCGAACAGAAGATGACAGAGATCGACTACCTCGTCCGCACCTATCCGCACCTAATCACCACACGAGCGAAGAAAGGCTGGCCGGAGGGATCGCACGCCGTCCTTCGCCGCACTCGCTGACGACAAGACCGATGACTGACACGTTCACCTACATCATCGGAATCCCCGGATCCGGGAAGTCGACAGCACTAGCGAAAGCGACCGCTCACCTCGCGACCCTCCCGCTCGACAAACCCCTGAAACACGTCGCGCTACTCGACCCCGACAACGATCACGCCCTGACCGCCGTCGAACTCGGACACCGTCGACCCCTGTTCCCCGGAACTGACGCTCTCTCTCGAAACGTCCAACCTCGCGCCGTCTCATGGATCGCAACCCACCCCGCCCGACATCTCATCGCCGAAGGAGACCGCCTAGCGAACCCGTCGTTCCTCGACGCGATCCTCAACAGCGACTACACCCTCCGCCTCGTATGGCTCGACACCCCGACAGACCTCGCCGCCTCTCGACGAGCCGCACGATCCACCGTCATACAGAACCCGTCATGGGTGAACGGCCGCATCACCAAGATACGCAACCTCACCGACACCTACGAAACGATCCGACTCGACGGCACCCTCGACCCCGACACCATCGCCGCCGAACTCCGACAACTCCTCAACCTCTGACTGAACCGGAGTAACATCACCTCATGGCAAAGACGAAACTCACTCCCGAGGTCAAGGAAAAGATTCTCTCCGCCCTCACCGCCGGCAACTACCAAGAAGCCGCCGCCGCATACGCCGGCATAGATCAAGGCACCTACTACCGATGGATGGAACGAGGCCGCATCGAACGCGACCGAGCCAACGCCGGCGAGAAACCACTGAAAACCGAGACCATCTACCGCGAGTTCCGCGAGGCAGTAGAGACCGCCCGAGCACAAGCAGAGGTACGGAACACCGGCATCATCAACAAAGCAGCGAACGACGGAACATGGCAGGCCGCCGCGTGGTACCTCGAACGATCGCATCCGCAGCGATGGGGACGAATCAACCGAACCGAGATCAGCGGTCCCGAAGGCGGACCGATCAAGACTGAAGTCGACCTCGTCGATCTCGAAGCACGACTCGCCTCTGCCCTCGGACTCGGAACCGACGACATCACGCCGGAGCAGTGAGCACGACTCCGACGCTCGACGATTTCCTCATCTCCCCCGAGTCGTTCAGCCGGGAGGAGAGGTTCTCGATGCTGGCCCAACTCTCACCGGACGAGATCGGATCGGTCCTCCGGATCCTCGATCTCCACGAGAACGCGCCTCGACGTCGGTTCTACTGTCCCGTGCCGGGATGCGATGGCGCTCCGCACGAAGGGTTTCACTGGTGCGATCATCCGATCGACTCGACGGACCATCTCCCGGAGTGTCGACACGCGCGCGCCTCTCAACGTCCCCCCGAAAACGACTGGTTCGTATGGTTGTTCTCCGGCGGCCGTGGCACCGGCAAGACTCGCGCCGGCGCCGAATGGGTCCTCGACCAAGTGTGGAACAAAGGTGCGAAACGGATCGCTCTCGTCGCCCGCACACCGGCAGACGCGCGCGACGTCATGATCTACGGCGACTCGGGGATCATGGCGTGTTCGGATCCTCATCCTCGACCGGAGCACGAGCCAACGAAACGGCGTCTCGTGTGGCCGAACGGCGCGCAGGCGTTCACCTATTCGGCGGCGGCCCCGTCTCAGTTACGAGGTCCTCAGCACGACGCGGCGTGGTGCGATGAAATGGCCGCATGGCCCGACGCGACGAAAGGCGACTCCCTCGACACGTCGTGGAATAATCTCATGCTCGGACTCCGCATCGGTCGCGACCCGAAGTGTTTCGTGACGACGACACCGAAACGCGTGAAACTGATCCGGCAGATCATGGAGCGCGACACGACCACGACCACGACCGACACGACGTACGCGAACCTTGTCAACCTCGCGCCGTCGTTCCGGGATCAGGTCCTCGCCGCCTATGAAGGAACCCGGATCGGCCGTCAAGAACTGTACGGCGAACTCCTGACCGACGTCGAAGGCGCCCTATGGTCCCTCGATCAGATCGACCGACTCCGAGCGGAATGGTCCTCATGACCGCCGACCGGGATCTCGACATCGTGACCGAACTCCGACTCCTCGCCGAACTCGCCGACTCCTCCGAGGTCGGTCTCGTCATGCTGTCCGGACGATCGTTCACTGACGCCGCCGATCAGATCGACGCGCTCCGGGCGCGCCTCATCTCCGCCGAGGTGGAATGGTGATCGCCGTCGACCGTGGAGATTTCACGAGAGTCGTCGTCGGAGTCGATCCGGCCGTCACGTCCGGCGACGCCGCCGACGAGACCGGGATCGTCGTCGTCGCTCTCGGTCCTCACGTCCCGGAGACGTGCCGAACCGAACGATGCTCAGGACACGCGTACGTTCTCGAAGATGCGACGATCCCTCGGGAACTCCGACCGACTCCGGATCAGTGGGCGAGTCGAGCGGTCGAGGCGTTCGATCAGTGGCAGGCCGACCGGGTCATCGCCGAAGGCAATCAAGGCGGCGACCTCGTGACTCAGGTCCTCCGCACGGTTCGCCCCGGACTGCCCGTCACCCGGGTCACCGCGAGAGTCGGGAAACGGACACGAGCCGAACCGATCGCCGCACTGTATGAGCAGGGTCGAGTTCATCACGTCGGATCGGCCGTCGGTTTCGCCGTCCTCGAAGATCAACTCACGACATGGACTCAGTCGTCCGGAGAGTCTCCCGACCGCCTCGACGCGCTCGTATGGGCGATCTCCTCGCTCGGCATCGCCGGCACCGACGGAATCATCCCCGACTTCGTCCCCGTCGGTCTCGGCAAGAGCAACGCGTTCGACCTCGGCGGACTCGGCCGCCTCTGATCGAGTGTTTCACATGAAACACCGCCGGCGACTACGATCGAGATCATGACCGACCACCACGGAAACCCGCTCACCACCGACCCGACCCTCACCGCTGAGCAATGGCTCGACTACGGACTCTCCCGGGGATGGTGCTCGACGTCGTTCTGTTCGACTCACGATCTCGGACCGATCACCGCCGACGAGGAGTCCGCCCTCGACGACGGCGACGACCCCTGTATGCCCGTCGTCCGTCTCCTCTGACCGATGGCGGCGACGTTGCTCCGGCAGAACTCAGAACTCCGCCGAATCCGAGTGTGGAACTGGACTATCCCCGCCGGCCCCGTCACCCTCGACGATGGCCGCCGTGTGAACGCCTGCCCCAACGCTGACGGATGTCTCGCTCTCTGCTACGCCCGGGTCAACTCATACGCCTTCTCGAATGTCAGAGGCGCCCACCTCCGCAACCTCGCCCGCATCCTCGACGACCTCGACGGATGGTCCGACGAGATGATCTCCGAACTCGCTCACCCTCGACACCGACCGAGCGGAGATCCCCGCCTCGACGTCCTCGACACGATCGACCCGGCCGACGAATGGGCGATCGAGTGGGCCGAGGCCGGAGGGTCCGCCGTGCGGATCCATGACGCCGGCGACTTCCTGTCCGACGGATACGTCGAGGCGTGGCTCCGGATCGCCCGAGTGACTCCGGACGTCCTGTTCTACGCGTACACGAAGGAGGTCTCCCGGTTTCGTCGACTGGTCGAGGGTCAAGCACCGCCGAACTTCCGATGGTTGTTCTCCCTCGGAGGGAAAGAGGACCACCTCCTCGACCTCGACGTCGACCGGCACGCCGAGGTGTTCGCCACCGACGACGATCTCTCCGCCGCCGACTACACCGATCAGGAGTCGAGCGACCTTCTCGCCGTCCTCGCTCCGACCCTCCGGATCGGCATCGTCTCGAACAACGTCCCGCACCTCCGCCGGCAGATGGGCGGACAATCGTTCGGGGAGATCCAACGTCGACGAGACGAGCGCCGCACGACAGGACCTCGACCGTGAACTCGACGACGTGGACGATCCTCCTCGTGTTCGAGGCGATCGGTCTGTACGGTCAGTGGAAAGTAGGGTCCGGCCGCTGGTGGGCGTGGGCGATCGTGCTCGGACACTCGGTCCCGTGGTTCGTGCTTCAGATCCTCGCCGACGCTTACGTCGCGGCAGCGATGGCGCCCCTATGGTGGACCGTCAATCTTGCGAACCTGATCCGATGGCGCCGAGATCAGAGTCGA
>NZ_JBIKSE010000059.1:0-5329 GCF_044348765.1 Arenimonas sp. | reverse complement strand
CCTGGCGCGCTACACCGGCACCGTGGTGGCGGTGACCCACGACCGTTACTTCCTGGAAAACGTGGCCGAATGGATCCTCGAACTCGACCGCGGCCGCGGCATTCCGTGGAAAGGCAACTACACCGCATGGCTGGAGCAGAAAGGCGACCGCCTGAAGCGCGAAGAATCGGCCGAATCGGCCCGCCAGAAAGCGCTGGCCAAGGAATTGATCTGGGTGCGCAGTAATGCCAAGGGCGGCCGCAGCAAGGGCAAAGCCCGTCTGGCCCGCTTTGAAGAGCTGAACTCGCAGGAATACCAGAAGCGCAACGAAACCAACGAGATTTTCATTCCGCCGGGCGAACGCCTGGGTGATCGCGTCATTGAATTCAAGAACGTGTCGAAATCCTTCGGCGACCGCCTGCTGATCGACGACCTCAGCTTCCAGGTGCCGCCGGGCGCCATCGTCGGCATCATCGGCCCGAACGGCGCCGGTAAATCGACCTTCTTCAAGATGATCACCGGCCAGGAAAAACCGGACAAGGGCGAAGTCAACATCGGCCATACGGTGAAGATCGCCTACGTGGACCAGAGCCGCGATTCGCTGCAGGCCGACCAGAACGTGTGGCAGGCGGTGTCCGGCGGGTCCGACATCATCACCATCGGCAAAACCGAAATCCAGTCGCGCGCCTACATCGGCCGCTTCAACTTCAAGGGCTCGGACCAGCAGAAACTGGTCGGCACGCTCTCGGGCGGTGAACGCGGCCGCTTGCACATGGCGCAGACCCTGCTGCAGGGCGGCAACGTGCTGCTGCTCGACGAACCGTCCAACGATCTGGACATCGAAACTCTGCGCGCCCTGGAAGACGCCATCCTCGAATTCCCCGGCTGCGCGATGATCATCTCGCACGACCGTTGGTTCCTGGACCGCATCGCCACCCACATCCTCGCCTTCGAAGGCGATTCGCATGTGGAATTCTTCCCCGGCAACTACAAGGAATATGAGGAAGACAAGAAACGCCGCCTGGGCGATGCCGGCGCACAGCCGCACCGCCTGCGTTACAAGGCCCTGAAATAAGATGGGCTTCATCGGGCGCATCAACGCCGCGCAGCAGGCCAACAACAGCTTGCTGTGCGTGGGTTGGGATCCGGAGCTGGAGAAATTCCCGGCCCACCTGCAAGGCCAGCCCGATGCCCTGTTCGATTTCTTCAAAGCCATCGTTGATGCCACCGCCGATCTGGTGTGCTGCTACAAGCCGCAGATCGCGCACTTCGCGGCGCTGGGTGCGGAAGATGCGCTGCTGCGCCTGATTCAATACACGCAAGCCACCTACCCCACCATTCCGGTCATCCTCGATGCCAAGCGCGGCGACATCGGCTCCACCGCCGAGAAATACGCGGTGGAAGCCTTCGGCCGCTATGGCGCCGATGCAGTCACGCTCAATCCGTATCTGGGCCGCGATTCCATCGAGCCGTTCCTGAAGCACGCCGACAAGGGCGTGATTCTGCTGTGCCGCACCTCCAACCCGGGCGCGAAAGACCTGCAAGACCTCGACTGCTCCGGCAAGCCGCTGTATCAGCGCGTGGCTGAAACCATTGCCCGCGACTGGAACGGCAACAACAACTGCCTGCTGGTGGTGGGCGCCACCTGGCCGCAGCAGCTGGCCGAAGTCCGCGCCATTGTGGGTGATATACCCTTCCTGGTGCCCGGTGTGGGCGCGCAGGGCGGCGATGTGCAGCAGATCATCCAAAACGGGCGCGGCAAAGCATCCGACGCACTGATCATCAGCTCCTCGCGGGCCATTCTGTATGCCGGTAACGGCCCCGATTTTGCCGAAGCCGCAAGGGTGGCGGCATTGAAGCAGCGGGATGAGATCAACCGCTATCGGTAATTGAGAATATGCGATGATGGCAGTCCCCACCGGAGCCTGCCATGAACCCACCCCTGTTTGACGCCACCGTTCCCGCCTTCACCCGCGCCCTGCGTGCCCTCGATGCCTGCCTGGACAAAGCGCAAGGCCACGCCGAAACCGTCGGTTTCGACATCACCACCCTGTTCGGCGCACGCCTAGCCCCCGATATGCTCCCGCTCGGCCGGCAGATCCAGATCGCCTGCGATTTCGCCAAAGGCGTCAGCGCCCGTCTGGCCCAAGCCGACATGCCGAACTTCGAAGACACCGAAATCATGCTGGCCGAGTACAAGGCCCGCATCGCCAACACCATCGCCTTCATCCAAACGCTGCCGGCCAATGCCTTCGCCGGTGCCGAAACCCGCCAGATTGTGATCCTGCGCAAAGACACCAAGCGTGAATACAACGGCCTGGACTATGCCCATCACGCCGGCCTGCCGAATTTCTATTTCCATGTCACCACTGCCTATAACATCCTGCGCCACAACGGCGTCATCATCGGCAAGAAGGATTTCATCGGCAGCGTCTAACGCCCCTTTCCCCTTTCCTGAAAGGGGGATGCGCGAAGCGCAGGGGGATTCACGCCCGAACCAAGGAATGAATACATGAAGATCGATGAAGCGCTGAATGTGTTTGGCGAACCGCTGGAGCTTTGCGGCGCGGACCCGGTCACCGGCTTCTTGCGCGATGGCAAATGCAACACCTGCAAAGAAGATAGCGGCTCGCATACCGTCTGCGTTGAAGTGACGCGGGCGTTTCTGGAGTTTTCCCGATTCCGGGGCAACGATTTATCGACGCCGATGCCGGAATACAACTTCCCCGGCCTGCAGCCCGGCGACAGCTGGTGCCTGTGTGCGGGGCGCTGGCTGGAAGCGGCGGAAAACAACATGGCGCCCAGAGTCCATCTGAAACGAACCCATATCCGCGCGCTGGATATCGTTCCATTCGAGCTGCTGAAGAAACATGCGGTGGATCTGAACTAGAGCCCGCACATTCCGCCTCACATCCCTCCCGACCTCCCTTCTGAACAAGGGAGGAGCTAACCCTTTCCCCCTTTCTTGAAAGGGGGATGCGCGAAGCACAGGGGGATTCACTTCTTGTTGCGCGAAGCGCAGGGGGATTAGTTCACCCACTTCCGGGCATTGACGAACAACTGCATCCAGGGCGAGAGCTCGCCCCACTGCTTCGGATGCCAGCTCATCTGCTTGCTGAACGCCACGCGCTCGGGGTGCGGCATCATCAGCGTGGCGCGGCCATCGGCCGAGGTCAGGCCGGTAATACCCATCGGCGAGCCATTCGGGTTGGCCGGATAGCTGCTGGCCAGATCGCCGGCGTTGTCGATGTAGCGCAACGCGGTCGGTACGGCGGTGATGTCCTGATCCGCTGCGAACACCGCGCGGCCTTCGCCGTGCGAGACCACCACCGGAATGCGCGACCCGGCCATGCCGGCCAGCAGAATGGACGGCGATTCGACCACTTCCACCAGACTGAAACGGGCTTCGAACTGTTCGCTGTGGTTGCGCAGGAAGCGTGGCCAGGCCTCGGCACCGGGAATCAACGCTTTCAGCTGACTGAGCATCTGACAGCCGTTGCACACGCCCAGCGAGAAGCTGTCTTGGCGCGCGAAGAATTCGGCGAACAAAGTACGCAGCGCTTCGCGTTCCAGAATGCTGGTGGCCCAGCCGCGGCCGGCACCCAGCACATCGCCGTAACTGAAACCGCCGCAGGCAGCCAGGCCTTTGAAGCCGGACAGATCGGTGCGGCCGGCAATCAGATCGGACATGTGCACGTCCACCGCCTCGAAGCCGGCACGGGTGAACGCGGCCGCCATTTCAATCTGGCCGTTGACGCCCTGCTCGCGCAGAATGGCCACGCGCGGCGCGGCGCCGGTGTTGATCATCGGAGCTTCGGGCACGAACGTTAGCTGCGGCTGCATGCCGGGCGCATCGAACCGGCGCGCGGCTTCGAATTCGGCATCGGCGCATTCGGGGTTGTCGCGCAGTTTCTGCATGGCGTGCGTCACCGACCACCAGGCATCGAACAGGGTCTGCCACGACCAAGCCGCCACGGTGTCGTTGTCGCGCAGCACGCGGATGCAATCCAGGCCGTTCGGTTTGGCCACGCGCTGGGCGCAGTGGGTCAGATCGCACTGGTTGATCAGATCGGCGAAGGCGGCGCGGTCGTCTTTCGCCACCTGTACCAGCACGCCGAGTTCTTCGTTGAACAGGCAGGCCAGATCGTTTTTGCCCCACTGGTCGAGTTTGATGTCGAGACCGCAATGGCCGGCGAAGGCCATTTCGCACAGCGCAGCGAAAGCGCCGCCGTCGGAACGGTCATGATACGCGAGAATCAGTTCCTGCTTGCGGGCGCGGATAATCAGCTGCGCCAGCGCGGCCAGCAGTTCGGGCGCGTCCAGATCCGGGCACTCGCCACCGAAGCGGTTCTGCACCTGAGCCAGAATGCTGCCGCCCATGCGTTTCTTGCCGGCACCCAGGCCGATTAGCCAGATGTCGGATTCCACCGACGTATCCAGCACCGGCGTCGATTGCGTGCGCACATCGTCCACGCGCGCGAAGGCGGAAATGATCAAGGACACCGGCGAGCTCGAGGTCTGCGTTTCGCCGTTGCTCTGCCAGCGCGATTGCATCGACAGCGAATCCTTGCCGACCGGAATGCTGATGTCCAGCGCCGGGCACAGTTCCATGCCCACCGCCTGCACGGCCTGATACAGCGCGGCGTCTTCGCCGGGCTGGCCGGCCGCGGCCATCCAGTTGGCCGACAGTTTCACTTCATCCAGTCCGGCAATCGGTGCCGCCAGCAGATTGGTAATCGCCTCGCCCACCGCCAAGCGCGCCGAAGCGGCGGCGTTCAGCACCGCAATCGGCGTGCGTTCGCCCATGGCCATGGCTTCGCCGGCGAACCCGGTGAAGTCGGCACTGGTGATGGCGCAGTCGGCCACCGGCATCTGCCACGGGCCGACCATCTGGTCACGTGCGGTCAAACCGCCCACGCTGCGGTCGCCGATGGTGATCAGGAATTGTTTGGCGGCCACGCTCGGGTGCGCCAGCACTTTCAGGCCGGCTTCGTACATGCCGATGCCGCCGGCGTCGAAGGCCGGGTGCACATCGATAATCGGCGCCACGGCATCACGCTGCATTTTCGGTGGCTTGCCGAACAGCAGATCCATCGGCATGTCGATGGCGCGGTCCTGTGGAGCAATGGCGTCCACGGTGCCGCGTTCGGCACCGTAGGCCACGATCAGGCGTTCTTCGTCGGTGGCGATGCCGACTGCCGCGAACGGGCAGCGTTCGCGTTCGCACAGGGCGCGGAATTCGGCCAGATGCTCCGGCGCGATGCCGAGCACGTAACGTTCCTGTGATTCATTGCACCACAGCTGCATCGGCGACAGCGAGGGATCATCGCAGGGCACTTTGCCCAGATCG
>NZ_JBIKSE010000034.1:0-19282 GCF_044348765.1 Arenimonas sp. | reverse complement strand
CCCAGTGGCGAAGTGCCATTAGTGGCCAGAAGCGAATCATCGCTCGATGAATCGGCCCTGCGCAGTCAGCTGATTGCGCTCGATATCCAGGAAACCATCAATTACGCCTTTGTGGAGGCCGCGTTGCTGGACACCTGGCAGCTGCAAACCGATGCGTTGGCCTTGGCTAATCCGCTCAGTGCCGAGCTGGCTGTGATGCGGACCTCGCTGTTGCCGGGGCTGGTCAGTACGCTGACCGCCAATGCCGCCCGCCAGCAGGCCCGCCTGCGTCTGTTCGAAATCGGCCGTGTATTCACCGCGCAAGCTAAGCAGGCGCCGCTGGAACGCCAATGCCTGGCTGCGGTAATCTGCGGCCCGGCTCTAGCCGAGCAGTGGAGTGGCAAAGCGGTCGCGGTCGATTTCTATGATGCCCGTGCCGCCGTCGATGCCGCCCTGGCACGTCTTGGCTTCCAAGCCAATTACCGTCCGGCACAGACCGCCTACCTGCATCCGGGTCGATCCGCCGTCATCGAGGTCGACGGCAAGGATATCGGTCTGGTCGGCGCTCTGCATCCGGCCTTGAACAAAGCGTTGGACCTGCCAGGCGATGTCTATGCCTTCGAAGTGGATCTGTCGGCCTTGCCAGCGCGTGGCTTGCCTTCGGCTCAGCCTGTCTCGCGCTTCCCCAGCGTCCGGCGTGACTTGGCGTTGGTGGTTCCGGAGTCGGTCGCCTGGGCCGAAATCGAGGCCTGCGTGCGGAAAACACTCGGCGATCGTCTGCAATCCACGGTGCTTTTCGACGTCTATCGCGGTGCCGGCCTGGCCGAATCCTCAAAAAGTCTGGCTATAGGCTTGATTTTGCATGAATATTCGCGCACTCTAAACGACTTGGAAATCGAAACCTCGATTTCTCAGGTGTTGGCGTCATTGGCCAAGGACTGCCAAGCCGTGTTGCGCGGCTGAATTTAATATCGATACAGAGGTTTACTTTATGGCATTGACCAAAGCGGAAATGGCGGATCGTTTGTTCGAAGAAGTCGGACTCAATAAGCGTGAAGCGAAAGAATTTGTCGACATGTTCTTCGACACACTGCGCGGCGCGCTGGAATCCGGACGGCAAGTGAAGCTTTCGGGCTTCGGAAATTTCGATCTGCGCCGCAAGAACCAACGCCCGGGCCGCAATCCGAAAACGGGTGAAGAAATTCCGATCACCGCGCGCACGGTGGTAACCTTCCGTCCTGGTCAGAAACTGAAAGAGCGCGTAGAAAATTATGCTGGATCCGGGCAGTAATAAAGAGCTCCCGCCGATACCGCCGAAACGCTACTTCACCATCGGTGAGGTCAGTGAACTGTGCGACGT
This sequence comes from Arenimonas sp., assembly GCF_044348765.1. GTDB lineage: Bacteria > Pseudomonadota > Gammaproteobacteria > Xanthomonadales > Xanthomonadaceae > Arenimonas. The sequence continues at coordinate 17,943 of NZ_JBIKSE010000034.1, read as the reverse complement.
CAAACAGCATGTCCTGCGCTATTGGGAAACCGAGTTCGAGACCTTGAATCCGGTCAAGCGCCGAGGCAACCGCCGCTATTACCAGCATCATGATGTGCTGAAAGTGCGGGAAATCCGCGACCTTCTCTACCATCAGGGTTACACCATCGGCGGTGCCCGTCTGCGCCTGGAAGGCGGCGGTCGTCGTGATCAGGCCGCGCCGATCGATGCCCATGCCATACAGGCATTGAAGACCGATCTTGAAGAAATCCTGCGACTGCTCGGCTGAGTCCGGTGCCTTGCGTTATAATACGGACTTGAACGGGGCGTAGCGCAGCCTGGTAGCGCATTTGCCTGGGGGGCAAAGGGTCGTGGGTTCGAATCCCGCCGTCCCGACCAACGAAAAAAGAGCCGCATCGCGGCTCTTTTTTCGTCTGCAATCGGCTGCATTAGAACAAGGCGCTGTCCAGGGCCATCAGACTGTGGCTGCCGTTGCGGATGGCGGCGGCATGTTGCAATGTCCGTGGCAGGATGCGTTCGAAATAAAAACGTGCGGTCTCGGTCTTCGCGCGAGCCCGTTCGGCATCGCCGCCGGCCACGGCAACACGGGCCATCTCCGCCCACCAATACGCGAGGCAGACGTATGCCGACAGGAACAGGTAATCGAAGGCGGCTGAGCCCAGTGCATCGGGATCGTCTTTGCTTGCTTGGCCGATTTCAGTGGTGATGTCGGACCACAGGCGGGCCGAGGATTGCAGCGCCGGCAGGAACTCACTGTCGGGATTGGCGGCGCAGAACGCTTCGATCTGGCCGATGAAGCGTCTCATGCCGGCAGCATCGGTATGCAGGGTCTTGCGACCGATCAAATCAAGCGCCTGGATCTGGGTGGTGCCCTCATAGATGGTGGTGATGCGGGCGTCCCGTGCCAGCTGTTCCATGCCCCATTCGCGGACATAGCCATGACCGCCGAAACATTGCAGGGCGTGGTAGGTGCATTCATTGGCCCATTCGGTCAGGGCCGCTTTCACGATCGGGGTCAGGAAACCCAGCATCATTTCGGCATCGGCTTTTTGCTCGGCATCGCGGGCATGATCGACACGGTCGATCTGCAGGGTGGCTTGATAGGCCAGGCAGCGTCCGCCTTCAGCCAAGGCTTTACAGGTCAGCAGCATCCGCCGCACATCGGGGTGTACGATGATCGGGTCGGCCGGTTTTTCCGGAAATGCTGCCCCGGTGGCGGCGCGCATCTGCAGGCGATCCTTGGCATAGGCGAGGGCGTTCTGGTAAGCACGGTCGATCAACCCGAGTCCTTGCAGGGCGACCGCGATACGGGCGGAATTCATCATGATGAACATCGCATTCAAGCCGCGGTTCGCCTCGCCAATCAACCAGCCGCGGGCGCCGTCGAAATTCATCACGCAGGTGGCGGAGCCCTTGATTCCCATCTTGTGTTCGATCGATCCGCAGCGGACTGCATTGGGCTGGAGCAGGTTGCCATCGGCATCGACGTCGATTTTGGGAACGATGAACAGCGAAATGCCTTTGACGCCCGGCGGCGCATCGGGCAGGCGTGCCAGCACCAGATGGATGATATTGTCGGTCAGGTCGTGCTCGCCGCCGGTGATGAAGATCTTGGTTCCGGTAACGGCGAAGGTGCCGTCGGCATTCGGTGTGGCTCGCGTTTTCAGCAGGCCCAGATCGGAACCGCAATGCGGTTCGGTCAGGCACATGGTACCGGTCCATCGTCCGGCCACGATGTTATTGAGGAATACCTTCTGCTGCCAGGCATCGCCATAGTGCTTCAGGGCTTCAACCGCACCATGTGACAGCAAAGGATAGGCGCCCCAGCTGAGATTGGCGGCATCGATCATTTCTTTGAAGGCGCAGGCGATGCTTTCCGGTAGTCCCTGACCACCAAAGACTTCGGGGGCGCTCAGTCCGTTCCAGCCGGCATCAACGAATTGATGATAGGCTTCGGCGAATCCAGCCGGCGTGCGCACGGCGCCGGTGCTCTTGTCATGATGGCAGCCTTCCTCGTCAGCGCTGCCGTTGATCGGTGCCAGTACCGTTTCGGCAAACTTCGCGGCTTCTTCCAGAACGGCATCGAGCAGTTCGCGGTCGGCTTGGTTGAATTCCAGATCGGTATAGGTTTTTTCGGCGTTCAGCACATCGAACAGCACGAATTTCATATCATTCAGCGGAGCTTTATAGGTGTTCATGAAGGGTCCAGAGGGTTATCGGTAAACGCCGGAAAGGCCGGGAGCGGGATTCACCCTGCCTTCGTAGGTGAGCGGGTAAGTACGGTTTGGATCACGGCTACGCAGACTCCCTTCCAGACGGTAGCGCAGCGGTTGCACTTTATCCTGTCGCTCCTGGATGACGCGGAGGGTGTCCGGACTAAAGGGGGCATTCAAGCTCAATACCTCGGCATTGCTGGCCCCGATATTGAGGGTCGCAGGGCCGCTGAGTTCAAGCCAACGTTCGTCCTGGATCTGGATTTTCAGACGGATCTCGCTGAAATCCATTGCGCCGGTGCTGAAATTCTGAATCCGGATCTGGGCTTGCCACTGGCCGTTGGGCTGCTGCTGCAATTCCTTGAGGACGGCCTGAGGGGGGAAATAGCGGAGGGTCGGACCGCTGGCACAGGCGCTCAGTAGAACCACCGGGGCAAAAACACGGAAGAGACGGCTCGGCATTATGGGCTCCTGTGAAATCTGTTCAACTATACCATCGCCACTACGGCATCGATGTGATGGAGGCCTTGACGGTATTGGACCGAGAAGCCTCCGTATGGTATCCGGACGCTTGCACGGAAGCGAAAAACCCCGCCGAGGCGGGGTTTTTGATGGGTGGTGGCCAATCTCGGAATCGAACCAAGGACACAGGGATTTTCAATCCCTTGCTCTACCAACTGAGCTAATTGGCCGAAGTGCATGCACTTTCAAGCCCTCATTGTAGAGCCTTGGGTGGTTTTCCGCAAGTCCGTGCGGCTGACGCTGCCCTGAATGCGGATGCCGGCCGCGTGGCGAAATCCGGTCGATTTTGCTAGGGTTGATGGTCTGCACCGATAATCAAGGAGTCTGCCATGAATCTCAAATGGACACTGTTGCTGATTGCTGCTGTTGCCAGCAACGCCGGCGCTCAGGACCGCGCGTCCGAACGGATGAGCAAAATGGAGCAGCGCCATGCATTCGTCACCCGATTTGCCGGCGAGCCGAAATCCAGCGTAGCCTTCGCCCGCAGTTACGACTTTGAACCGCTGGGCCGCCATACCGTGTTGCTGTATGAATCGATGAACCGCGCCTACCTGGTCGAAATCGAGGATTTCTGTCCGGATCTTCCGACAGCCATGGCCATCGGTGTGGAGAATCAGACATCGAGGCTGAGTGCGAAATTCGATGCGCTTCGCATCGGTGGACGCAGCTGCCAGATTCTGGAAATCCGACCGGTTGATGTAAAAGCCATGAAAGCCGCTCAGAAAAGCCAGCGGGAGGCCGCCAAGGCGGCAAAAACCTCGGATTGATTCAGGGCGGCGAATAGCCTTCGGGCTTGTCTGCGCCGCCTTCGAACAGAAATTTCTGCATTTCGTCCTGCAGAAAGGTCCGGTGCTTGGGGTCCAGCGGCGACAGGCGGTTTTCATTGATTAGCATGGTCTGATGCGCCAGCCATTCGCCCCAGGCAGCCTTACCGATGTGTTCAAAGACACGCCTGCCCAATTCCCCCGGCCAGGGTGCGAAATCCAGGCCTTCGGTTTCAATTCCTGTTTTTTTACAGTAAACAGTGCGGCTCATGGCAGTCTCTTCAGCAGTTTTTGTATAGGGGCGGGCAGGCCGAGCTTGGACAGGTCATCGGGCGTGGCCCAACGCATGCGGTCATTATCCTCGATATGTGATTTGGCCGTACAGCCATCCAAGAGAACAGGGTGGATGTTCAGTCTGAAATGACTGAAGAGATGTTTAAAAGCGGGTAGCGAAACCGTTGCCGGTTTCTTGGCGGTGATGTAGCGGTGCGCGATAGCCACTGCCCGGCCAGAATCATCAGCTTCCGGCAAGGAATACAGGCCACCCCAGATGCCGTGATCCGGACGCTGTTCCAGAAGGATTGCGCCAGTTCGGCATCGCGCCAACACAACATAGGTTTCGCGCTCGGGAACCGACTTCGCAGGCTTGCGCCCCGGAGCGTTCAGGACGGTGCCGGCTGCCAGAGCTTGGCAGTCTTGGGCAATCGGACATGCAGTGCATTTCGGGTTCCGGCTGCTACAGACGGTGGCACCGAGATCCATGATGGCTTGGCTGTAATCGGCCAAATGGGTTTCGGGCAGCAAGGATTCCGCCAGTTGCCAGAGTCGCTTGTCGACAGCGCTACTGCCGGCATCACCGGTGATGGCGAAGTGCCGCGTCAATACCCGCTTTACATTGCCGTCAACGATCGCGTGACGGCTACCATGAGCCTGACTGAGAATGGCGCCTGCTGTGGAGCGGCCGATGCCGGGCAGGGCCAGCAGACCATCGAAATCATCCGGCAGAGCCCCGGCATGATATGCCATGCAGTGCTGTGCGGCTTTGTGCAGATTGCGTGCACGCGAGTAATAGCCCAATCCGGCCCAGGCCTTCATGACCGCTTCGGCTGGCGCCGCGGCCAGATCCGGCAAGTGTGGAAACTGCCGCAGAAAATTTTCAAAATAAGGAATGACTGTCTGCACTTGCGTCTGCTGCAACATGATTTCCGAAAGCCAGACCCGATAAGGTGTGCGTGGATGCTGCCAGGGCAGATCATGCCGGCCATGCTTACGATGCCATGCCAACAGCCGTGCTGCAAAATTGGATACGGTCATTCTCGGTGCTGCGGCAGCAGGCCATCGACATAGGCGACTGGATCGAATTCACGCAGATCCTCCGGCTTTTCACCCAGTCCGATGAAACGGATCGGGATGCCGAATTCGCGGGCCAGCGCGAACAGCACGCCGCCCTTGGCGCTGCCATCCAGTTTGGTTACGACCAGTCCGGTAACACCGACCGCTTGGTGGAAAGCGCGACACTGGTTGATGGCGTTCTGGCCGGTTGTACCATCGATGACCAGCAGTACCTCATGCGGGGCGGCGCCGTCAATCTTGGCAATCACCCGTTTGATCTTGGCCAGTTCCGCCATCAGGTGGGTCTGCGTGTGCAGACGGCCGGCGGTGTCCGCGATGAGAATATCAAAACCGCGTGAGCGTGCCGCCTGATAGGCATCGAAGGCGACCGACGCCGGATCGGCATCCTGGCCTTGTGCGATGACGGTTACGCCATTGCGTTCGCCCCAGATCTGCAGCTGTTCGACGGCGGCGGCGCGGAAGGTGTCGCCGGCGGCCAGCATCAGACTATGGCCTTCGCCCTGCAGGCGTCGGGCCAGCTTGCCGATGGTGGTGGTTTTGCCGACTCCGTTGACGCCGACGGTCAACAGGACAAAGGGCTTGACCGACGCATCGATACGCAGCGGTTGCGCGACCGGTTGAAGAATGACAAGCAGGCGCTGGCGAAGATCGTCAAGCAGGGCTCCGGTGTCGGGATACTCGCGTGCTTTGAAGCGCTTGCGGACGTCCATCATGATTTCGCCGCTGACACGGACACCGACATCGGCACTGATCAGTGCGGTTTCCAGTTCGTCAAGAAAATCGGGGTCGAGCTTCGGGTTGCGCGAAAACAGGCTGCCGAAAGTTCGGGCAAAAAGACTTTTTCCGACCGTCTGCTTGACCGCTTCCGGTGTGCTCAGAATGACTTCCGCGGTATCGATTCCCTCCAGGGCTTCCGGCTTGACGGTTTTGGGCTTGGGCTTTTTTTTCAAAAAATCGAACATAAGGCGATTCTGCGTCACAATAGGCGAAGATACGGAAAATAGGGAGGCAGTGCGTGCAAACTACAGGGCGTGGCCATGTCCGCATTATAGCCGGTACGCTACGCGGCTCGAAATTGCCGGTCGCCGAGCGTGACGGTTTGCGACCCACGGCCGACCGTACCCGTGAAACCCTGTTCAATTGGCTGGCCATGAAACTTGCCGGCCGGAAGGTCTTGGATGGTTTCGCCGGTTCGGGTGTCCTCGGCTTTGAGGCGGCCTCACGGGGAGCCTCTGAAGTGGTTCTGCTTGAACGTGACGCGATAACCGCAGCCAGTCTGCGCGCCAGTCAGGAACGTTTAAAGGTCGCCGGGATGCGGATCATCCAGGTCGATGCCTTGACTTGGCTGTCGGCGAATGCCGACCAGCAATTCGACGGTGTCTTCCTCGATCCGCCCTTTGCCGACGCGCCCTGGCCAAAACTTTGGCCGCTTCTGTTGCCGATGCTTTCCGATGGGGCCTGGGTCTTTATTGAAACCGGTATTGACTCTGAATTGGAGCTGCCGCCTGGATTGCTTTCGGAAAAATTCGGAAAATCCAGGCATTCCAAGTATTTGCTGGCGCAATGGCATAAACCTGTCATTGGCTGATACACTATCGGCGGTCACTGATTCGAGCCCTGCATGCGCCAAAATACCCACCGGACAGCGGTCTATCCCGGCACCTTCGACCCGATTACCAACGGACATGTCGATTTGGTAGTCAGGGCGTCCTTGCTGTTCGATACGGTGATTCTTGCGGTGGCACAGAGTCCGAACAAGCAGCCGGCATTCAGTCTGGAAGAGCGCGTGGCCATGGCGGAGTATTCACTCCGGGATTATCCGAACATCCGTGTGCTCGGATTCAACGGTCTATTGGCGCGGTTTGTCGATGAGGTCAAGGCCGGCGTGCTTCTGCGCGGTCTGCGTGCGGTCTCGGATTTCGAGTACGAATTCCAGCTGGCCAGCATGAACCGCCATCTGATTCCGGATGCAGAAACCGTTTTTCTGACACCATCCGAGCAGTACAGTTTTATTTCATCATCTCTGGTGCGCGAAGTCGCGCGTCTGGGCGGTGATGTCTCCGAGTTTGTTCCGGCCAATGTGCAATCGGCATTGGCGGCCAAATGGAACCAATCCACAACACATTAACCTGAGGTGTTCCTATGTCTCGTCAAATCATCATTGCTTCCGTCCTGCTACTGAGTCTGGCCGTTTCGGCCTGCGGCAAGAAAGAAGAGAAAGAAAGCAAAGCTGAAGCGCCCGCCGTAGTTGCGGTTCCCACTACCGAGGACAGCGATGCATGGAAACAGTACCTCAGCTCGGTCGCGGTGAAGAAGGAATACCAGGAAGTAGTGTCCGACCGCACGATTCCCTATTTCCTGCCAATGAACAGCAAGACGGCTGACAACGATCCGAAGAACCCGGAAGTATCGAGTCCCTATACCCGCCAGATGGATGTGGTCAAGCCGGCCATCGAACGTACCGTGACCAAGGGTAACCTGCTCGTGTTCGGTTCGCCGGACAGCAAAACCATGGCCGACTTCATCGTCGAAGCCTTCACCGGAGCGGTCCCGACCGCGTTGAGCGGCTCGCACGTGCTGTTCATCGGCAAATCGGAAGATGCCGAGCGTGTGAAAGCCTCGGTTGAAGCCGCCGGCGGCGGCTTCCTGTTCGAAGAAGTCCAGTAATCGCTACCATATCTCCGAACGCGGCTCGGCTTTGCCGGGCCGCTTTGGTTTAGCACTATGGCACTCCTGATCAACTCCCTGTGCATTAACTGTGATGTCTGTGAACCGGCCTGCCCGAATCAGGCCATTACTCAGGGTGAAGAGATTTACATCATCCACCCCGAGCGCTGCACTGAATGTGTCGGCCATTTCGATGAGCCGCAGTGCGTGGTGGTCTGTCCGGTCGAATGCATCGACAAGGATCCAGCCCATGCGGAAACCGAGCAGCAATTGTTGCTGAAACTCCTTCGCCTTCAGGAAGAAAGTGCATGAAAACCCGCCATCTGCTGTTGGGATTACTGTTGCTGCCGGGTTTGCTGGCGGCCAAAGTCACGTCGTCTTCGCGGCCGCATCAGTATGCCGTGGCTTCCGCGCACTATTTGGCAACCGATGCGGGATTGGAAATCCTGACCAGGGGCGGCAATGCTTTCGATGCGGCGGTTGCGGTTTCGGCCACGCTTTCGGTAGTCGAACCGATCAGTTCCGGTTTGGGTGGCGGCGGTTTCTTTCTGCTGCATGAGGCAAAATCCGGACATGACCGATTCATCGATGCCCGAGAAACCGCGCCGGCTTCGGCAACGCCGGATAAGTATCTGGATGCTACAGGTGCGTTGAACCGTGACCGTGCAACCAACGGTCCATGGTCTGCCGGCATTCCCGGTCTGCCGGCAGGTCTCGTGCATCTGGCGGATCATTACGGGCGTCTGCCCCTGGCGGTTTCGCTGGATCCGGCCATCCGCATCGCCCGTGATGGCTTTCCGGTGTATGCCCGCCTGGCCAACGGCTACATGGCACGCCGTGAGGTGATGGAGCGCTATTCCGGAACCCGTGGGGTATTTCTGGTCGACGGCACCCCGCCTGCAGAGGGCGAGGTGCTGCGCCAGCCTGATCTGGCCAGGACCCTCACGCTGCTGGCTGAGAAAGGTCATGACGGATTCTACAAAGGTGAGGTCGCTGCCAAGCTGCTGGCCGGTGTCAAGGCCGAGGGCGGTGAGTGGAGTGCACAGGAACTTTCCGCCTATCGTATCCGTGAACGCAGGCCGATCCGTTTCGAATACGATGGCTGGCAGATTGTTACCGCGCCGCCACCGTCATCCGGTGGTATCGCCCTAGCACAGATGTTACAGATGCTGGAGCCTTGGGATCTCAAGGCACTGACCCAGGCCCAGCGCACCCACTTAGTCACCGAGGCCATGCGCCGCGCCTTCCGTGACCGGACGTTTTATCTCGGTGATCCGGATTTCGTGAAGGTGCCGCAGCGCACGTTGGTCAGTCCCGAATATGCCGCGGGACTGCGCGCCACCATTCATCCCGGCAAAGCCACGCCAAGTGACATGCTGTCCGGAAGCCAGACCCCGCTGGAAGACGAGGACACCACCCACTTTTCCATCATCGATGCCGAGGGCAATCGGGTCGCGGGAACCCAGACGGTCAACCTGTTGTTCGGCTCCGGACTGATTCCGCCTGGAACCGGTGTGTTGCTCAATAATGAGATGGATGATTTTGCCCTGAAGTCCGGAACGCCGAATGCCTTCGGGGTCATGGGCTATGAAGCCAATGCGCCACAACCTGGCAAGCGCATGCTGAGCTCGATGACGCCGACCTTCATGGAATCGAAGGACCGTGTCGCGGTTCTTGGAACGCCGGGCGGCAGCCGGATCATCACCATGGTTCTGCTCGGTGCACTCGCTTATGCCGATGGGCTCGATGCGCAATCGGTTGCGGCCTTGCCGCGCTACCACCATCAGTGGATGCCGGACGCACTGTCGACCGAGCGCAATGCGCTGCCGGCCGATGTGGCGGCGGCTTTACGCGCGATGGGACATACGCTGAATACTCCGGAAGATGCGCCGGATGGCAGACGCTCCAGTGATGCTTGGGGCAATCTGCAGACCGTCAGTTGGGATAAGTCCGGCAATCTGCTGAGCACCGGCAGCGATCCGCGCAATCCGGTCGGCTCGGGAAAGGTCATCGAAGTAAAATCAAAGGTGAAGCCATGAAAGCTTGGTCCCTGTTGGGAAATTCACAAAAGCTCGATGGCGGAGCCATGTTCGGTAACGCTCCGAAAGCGATGTGGGAAAAATGGGTCGACGTCGATGACCTGAATCGGATTGACCTGGCCTGCCGGGCGCTGCTGGTCGATGGCATCCATGGCAAAAGGGTGCTTTTCGAAACCGGTGTCGGGGCTTTCTTCGAGCCGAAGCTGCGCGAACGCTACGGTATTCAGGAAAGCAGTCACGTTCTATTGGAAGAGCTTGCCCGCATCGGGTTGAGCGATGCCGATATTGATGTGGTGGTGCTCTCGCACTTGCATTTTGATCATGCTGGCGGTTTACTCGCCTCTTGGGCGGAAGGTCAGCCACCGCGCTTGCTGTTTCCCAATGCTCGGTTTGTGGTGGGCAGTGAACATTGGCAGCGCGCACAAGATCCGCATCCGCGCGATCGCGCCAGCTTTATTCCGGAATTGAACGCCTTGCTGGCCGAAAGCGGTCGTTTGGAATTGGTGGCCGGTGATTTTACCCCGGCTTTGGGCGAGAGCGTGCGCTTTCACCATTCTGATGGCCATACCCCCGGCTTGATGCTGGCGGAAATCCGTGGTGAGCACGGCAGTGTCGTGTTCTGTGCCGATTTGATTCCAGGCCGCGCCTGGGTGCATCTGCCCATCACCATGGGCTACGATCGTAACGCCGAACTGGTCATTGACGAGAAGAAAGCCTTTCTGGCTGATATGCTGGCTCGAGACGTGATGCTGTTTTTCACCCATGATGCCGAAATGGCGGTTTCCAAAATAAGCCGCGACGACAAAGGCCGCTACACCACCACCCACGACCAGGCCAACTGGCTGGCGTATTCACTGTAAAGGAGCTTGCCATGATTTCGATGATGTATGCCGGACTTTGTACTTTGTTGGTTATTTTTCTGGCCTTGCGCGTGGTCAAGTGGCGGCGTGAGCACAAAATCGGTCTTGGCCATGGTGAAAACATGGAATTGCAGATGCGCGTGCGGGCGCATGCCAATGCCACCGAGAACATGCCGCTGGCCTTGATTCTTTTGGGTTCCTTGGAGCTGACCGGATTCCCGCCCTACCTGATCCATGTGCTCGGCGGCACCTTCCTGTTCTCGCGCATCATCCATGCCTGGGGCGTCAGCCACAATTCCGGCTATTCGAAGGGCCGGTTCTGGGGCATGGTACTGACCTGGCTGCCAATGATCGTCATGGCGGCATTCGCCATCATCGGTTCGATCAGTTCCCAGTCTCAGTAATTCATCAACCCAGGAAGCCGTCATGAGACGGTTTCCTGTCGGCGATATCGAATCCCTAAATCAGGCTGCGGCTGCTTCTTTTCTGCGTGGACCATTGAGCAACGCGAAGCGAATGTGTTCAATGACCAGATCCAGTTCACCGCTGGTGATGCCGAAGTGGGGGGTGAAGCGCAGCGAGTTGGTGCCGCCATGAATCACACCGATGCCGCGTTCGCGCATGAATTCTTCAGTGGAGCCTGCGCCATAGCATTTGAAGATTGGGTCTAGTTCGCAGGAGAACAGCAGTCCGGTGCCTTGCACTTTGGTGATCAAGCCGCCGAGTTCAGCTTTCAGCGCATTGAGTTTTTCCACGGCTTCCTTGCCGTGCTGGCGGATGTTATCGCGCAGTTCCGGAGTCAGCTGGCCGAGCACGGTGCTGGCAATGTCCATGGCGCGCGGGTTGGTGGTCATGGTGTTGCCGTAGGTGCCTTTGGCATAGGTTTTGGCGGCGCGTGCGTTCACAGCCAACACCGAGAGCGGATACTGGCCACCATTCAGCGCTTTGGAATAGGTTTCCATGTCCGGCGCTTCCAGATTTTCGAAACCCGGGTAATCCACAATCGACAGTACGCCGTGCGCGCGCAGACCAGCCTGGATGGAGTCGATCAGCAGGAAGGTGCCGTGCGCCGCAGTCAGTTCGCGTGCCACAGCATAGAATTCCGGGGGCACCGCGCGTCCCGGGTCGCCTTCACCCATGACCGGCTCGAGGAACATCGCTTCGATGTACCAGCCGTTGGCATCGGCATCGGCAAACGCCTGTTTCAGGCCTTCGATGGAATAGGGTTCGATGGTAATCAGTTGGTTCTCGTGGTGCTTCCAGCTGGCCAGATTTTCGGCATAGGCCTTGCGCGAGGAATCGGAATACAGGCAGGGCAGTTCGGTACGTCCGTGGAAAGCGCCCTTCATGGCAATGCGTTTGACGCGCTTGCCGGCATGGCGTCCGCCTGGATCGATCATCAACTTGGTGTTGGTATCGGCGATGCGCCCGGCCAGGGAAACCGATTCCGAACCCGAGTTCAGGGTCAGGAATTTGGCATAGGGACAGCCGCCGCGACGGTGGCCGATTTCGGTACGCAGGGCCTGCACCACGCGTAACTGGGACAGGCTCGGCGACATGATGTTGGCCATCACCTGCGGTTTGGCCATGGCATCGATGACCGGCTGCGGGGTGTGGCCGAAGCCGAGCATGCCGTAGCCACCGGAATCATGCAGCACGCGGCCTTTGAGGGTAATGACCCAGGGGCCGCAGGCGGCGATGGCCACATAGGGGTTGATAGCATCATCCGGGTAGAAATTAACGAAGCCGGCCTGGGTGGCATCGATCTGCACCTGCTCGTCGGCGTCGATCAGTTCCGGAAATTCCGCAGCCAGTGCCGGATAGGCCTCAGCAGCCCGCTCGGCAGCAGTCAGCAGATCCGGGTATTGTGCTGACAGACGCAGCAGGGTGGTGTCATCGAGGCCTTGGGTACGGACGGCGCCAGAACGGCTACGCAGCGGGGAAAGAATATCCAGAATGGTCATGGGGTGCTCCAGCTGCCGGACAGCATTATGCAAAACGCAATTTTATCATGCGGGTTTTGCCACCGTAACCCCTCTATCGGTAAATCAACGACTTAGGCTACAATAGGTGCCTATTTTGGAGTCTTATGAAAAAATCCGATTTCCACTTCGATTTGCCACCCGAGCTGATCGCCCAAGCGCCATTACCCGATCGCAGTGATTCCCGGCTGCTACTGGTGCCCCCGGGTGAAGCCCCGTTTCAGGACCGGTATTTTCGTGCCTTACCGGAACTGTTGCAGGCCGGTGACTTGCTGATATTCAATGATACCCGTGTCATTCCGGCACGTCTCTACGGCCAGAAGCAAACCGGCGGTCAGGTTGAAATCCTGATTGAACGTCTTCTGCCGGACCAGTGCGTGCGCGCGCAGGTCGGTGCCTCGAAATCCCCAAAAACAGGGAGCGGTATCACCCTGACAGACGGTACGCTGTTGACCGTACTGGGTCGAGAAAAGGAATTCTACCGCCTGCGTTTTGAAACCGAGGAGCCGATCGAGGTCCTGCTCAACCGGCTTGGTCGCATGCCCTTGCCACCCTACATCCAGCGTGATGCTGATGCGGATGACGCCACGCGTTATCAAACTGTATTCGCCCGCCATGCCGGTGCAGTAGCGGCTCCGACGGCGGGCCTGCATTTCGATGAAGCGCTGCTGGCGCAGTTGCAGGTCAATGGCGTGCAGATTGGCCACATCACCTTGCATGTAGGTGCCGGCACCTTCCAGCCCATGCGTGCAGAACATCTGAAAGATCATGTCATGCACAGTGAATGGTTGAATGTGGGGGCTGAATTATGCGCGCAAATTGCCACCACCAAAGCCCGTGGCGGCCGCGTCATTGCGGTCGGCACCACCGTGCTGCGGGCACTTGAAACCGCCATCGTCGATGGTACGGTCAAACCGTTTGCCGGCGATACCCAGATCTTCATTTTCCCGGGCTACCGGATCCGCAGCATCGATGCCCTGATTACCAATTTCCATCTTCCGGAAAGTACCTTGTTGATGCTGGTCTCGGCCTTTGCCGGGAAGGATCGCATTTTCGCAGCCTACCGGCATGCGGTCGCCCAGCAGTATCGGTTCTTCTCCTACGGTGATGCCATGTTGCTGTATCCCGGGGCTATGTCGTGAGCCGCATGCGTTTCCGCAAAACCGGTCAGGACGGCCTGGCCCGTCGCGGCGAGCTGAGCTTTCCGCGCGGAACCATCCAGACCCCGGCATTCATGCCGGTCGGCACTTACGGTTCGGTCAAGGCCATGAAGCCGGAGGACATCCTCGCCACGGGCGCCGAGATCATTCTTGGCAATACTTTCCATCTCTATCTGCGCCCGGGACTTGAGGTTATCGAAGCGCATGAAGGATTGCACCGCTTTACCCAATGGCAGAAACCGATCCTGACCGATTCTGGTGGCTTTCAGGTCTGGTCCTTGGCCAAGCGCCGCAAGATCACCGAACAGGGCGTGACCTTCGCCTCGCCGGTGGACGGGGCCAAGGTTTTCATCGGTCCGGAAGAAAGCATGCAGATCCAGCGCGTGCTCGGATCCGACATCGTGATGATTTTCGACGAGTGCACGCCGTATCCGGCGACCGAGATCGTTGCGCGCAAATCCATGGAGCTGTCGCTGCGTTGGGCCGAACGCTCAAAAAAAGCGCATGAAGGCAATGACGCGGCACTGTTCGGCATCGTGCAGGGCGGGGTGTATCCGCATCTGCGCACGGCCTCTGCCGAAGGCTTGCAGGTCATCGGATTCGATGGCTATGCCGTTGGCGGCTTGGCAGTCGGTGAGCCCGCGCATGAGCGGGAACAGACGCTGGAAGCCATTTGTCCGCAACTGCCCGAAGACAAGCCGCGCTATTTGATGGGCGTCGGCAAGCCGGAGGACATCGTGGAGGCGGTGGCCCGCGGCATCGACATGTTCGATTGCGTGATGCCGACCCGTAATGCCCGCAACGGCCATTACTTCACCCATCAGGGCCAGGTGCGCATCCGCAATGCCCGTTATGACAAGGATTTGTCGCCGATCGAGCCCGGATGCGCTTGCTACACCTGCACGCACGGATTCACCCGGGCCTACCTGCGCCATCTGGACCGCTGCAATGAAATCCTGGCTTCGATGCTAGCCACCATACACAACCTGTATTACTACCAGCAGCTGATGCGGGAAATCCGGCAAGCCATTGAAAATAATGCCTACGCAGCGTTCCGCGAGGACTTCTACCGGCAACGTAGACAGCCTTGAAAAGCCTGCTGGCCGCACCCAGTTATGTCATAATTGCCCATTGTTTCGCTTTCAATCAAGGATTTACGCCATGTCCCTGCTCGACTTGATCATTTCGCCCGCCGCCGCCCAGGCCGCGCCCGCCCAACAGGGCAGCCCGATGTCGCTGCTGGTGATGATGGTGCTGTTCTTCGCCGTGTTCTATTTCATGGCCATCCGTCCGCAGATGAAACGCGCCAAGGAACACCGTGCGCTGCTGGCCGGCCTGTCGAAAGGTGATGAAGTGATTGCCGCCGGTGGCGTTGCCGGCCGGGTCGACGATCTCGGAGAGCACTTCGTCGGTGTCGAAATCGCTAATGGTGTAGTCATCAAGGTTCAGAAGAATGCCATCACCGCAGTGTTGCCCAAAGGCACCTTGAAGTCTGCCTAATTCCTCTTTGAGAGCCGTCAGGCTCCGGGTTCCGTCATGCTTGAATTTCCGAAATGGAAGTATGCGCTCATCGCAGTGGTCTTGCTTGCGAGCGTCATTTATTCCCTCCCCAACATCTACCCGCAGCAACCGGCGGTGCAGATCAGCGTCAACCGCGGTGAGCTCGAAACCGGCTTGAGCGGCCGTATCGAAGCCCTGCTTACCAGCAATGGCATCACTCCAGTCGGTGTCGCTGTTGAAAACGGCGATGTCATGGTGCGTTTAGCCAATCCGGAAGATCAGATCAAAGCCGCCGATATCATCCGCCCGGAACTGGGCGTACGCTACACAGCAGCACTGAACCTGGCTTCAACCGTGCCGGCTTGGCTGAATGGTTTGGGTGCCAAACCGATGACGCTCGGTCTCGATTTGCAGGGCGGTGTACACTTCCTGATGCAGGTCGACCAACAGGCCGCGCTTGATAAGCGCAGCAATGCCTACGCCGAGGAAGTCCGTGCGGCACTGCGTGAAGCCAGGATATCGGGTTATGACGTAAGCTCCACGCCTGCCGGCATCCGGATTAACTTTGCGACCGAAGCTGACCGCAACAAGGCGCGGACCCTGTTGGCAAAAAACTTTCTGGCACTGGCTGCCATCGATACGCCCGAAGCGCAGGGTATTGGCCTGAACGTCAGCATGATTGCTGCGGAAGCCAAGCTCATTGCCGATGGTGCCGTCGACCAGAACATCAACACTCTGCGTAACCGTATCGACGCGCTCGGCGTGTCGGAGCCGGTCATCCAGCGCCAGGGCAGCAACCGCATCATCGTGCAGCTGCCGGGCGTGCAGGATACCGCGGAAGCCAAGGACATCATCGGCGCCACCGCAACCCTGGAATACCGTGCCATGATCGGCGATATGGCTGCTGCTTCCGAGGCGCAGCGCTCCGGCATCGTGCCGGCGGAAGCACGCCTGTATTTCATGCGCGAAACCAATCCGGACGGCAGCCGCATCCCGATCCTGCTGTCGCGTCGCGTCATCGTTTCCGGTGATCAGCTGGTCGACGCCACGCCAGGCACCAATCCCGAGAACGGCCAGCCGATGGTGAGCATCAAGCTCAATACCGCCGGCGGCAAGCGCATGTTCAACCATACCCTCGACAACGTCGGCAAGAATATGGCCGTGGTCTACGTCGAACGCATTCCGGAAACCCGCAAGGTCGACGGTGTTGAAGTGCGCAGTATCAAAATCAATGAAGACGTCATCAGCTCAGCCACCATCCAGGGCGTGTTTGGTAAAGATTTCCAGACCACCGGCCTGGATCCGCAGGAAGCAGATCGATTGTCCAAGCAGTTGAAGTCGGGCGCCCTGGCGGCCCCGATGGATTTTGCCCAGGAGCGCGTCATCGGCCCGAGCCTCGGTGCCGAGAACGTCGAGCGCGGCGTTAAAGCGGTGCAGTTCTCGTTCGTATTCGTGCTGATCTTCTTCGTCATTTACTACAAGATGTTCGGCATCATCACCAACCTGGCATTGGTGCTGAATCTGCTGCTGGTGGTTGCAGTAATGTCGATGTTCGGCGCCACGCTGACCTTGCCCGGATTCGCTGGCATCGCCTTGACGGTCGGTATGTCGGTAGATGCCAACGTGCTGATCAACGAACGTATCCGTGAGGAGTTGCGTATTGGCAATACGCCACTGGCAAGTATTGCCGCCGGTTATGAAAAGGCCAGCGGCACCATCGTCGACGCCAACCTGACCGCATTGCTCGGCGGCATCGCGATGGCGGCCTTCGGTTCCGGTCCGATCCGTGGTTTCGGTATTACCCTCATCATCGGCATTCTGACCTCGATGTTCACGGCAGTGACCGTGTCGCGGGCCATTGCCACCCTGATCTACGGCCGTCGGCGCAAGTTGAAGACGGTTTCGGTCTGATCATACGGAGCATACAGTGGAACTCTTTCCCCCGAACAGCAATATCAACTTCATGCGCATCCGCGCCATTTCGGTTGCGCTTGCCGCTATCGTGATGTTCGTCGCCATCGGCGGCATGGTATTCAAAGGCTTCAATTTCGCGCTGGACTTCACCGGTGGTTATGAAACCGAAGTCCAGTTCAGCAAAACCGTGGAGGTCGGCGAACTGCGTAGCAAGCTGGAGCAGGCCGGCTTCAAGGGTGCCCAGGTGCGCGTCATCGGTTCATCCAATGAAGTGGTCATCCGCATGCAGGCCCAGGAAAGCGGCAAGCGTATCGATGGCAGCACCGTGGTCACTGCCGTGCAGAGCGCAGAAAACCCGGCAGTCCTTCGCGACTATTACTATGTCGGACCTCAGGTCGGCAAGGAGCTGGCCGAAAGCGGTCTGCAGGCCCTGATCTTCGTGGTCATCGGATTCCTGGCCTATGTCTGGATCCGCTTCGAGCTGAAGTTCGCCATCGCCGCCATCATCACCACTTTGCATGACGTCGTGCTCGTAGCCGGCTGGTTCGCGTTGTCCGGGCATGAATTCGATCTTGCCGTGCTAGCCGGCGTGCTGTCGGTCATGGGTTATTCGATCAATGACACCATCGTGGTATTCGACCGTGTCCGTGAGAATTTCAAAACCCTGCACAAGCTGTCGCCGCTTGAAGTGATGAACCGGTCAATCAACCAGACGCTGTCGCGCACCATCATTACTTCCTTTGTGGCTTTGCTGACTGTCCTTGCGCTGTATTTCTTCGGCGGTGATTCGCTGAAGGGCATGGCCGAATCGCAGATTCTCGGTATTGTCATCGGCACCCTGTCCTCGATTTTCGTGGCCTGTCCGCTCCTGCTCATGCTGGGCGTCACCAAACAGGATCTGATGCCGAAAGCCCGTGATGAAGAAGCCTTGAACGCGCGTCCGTAATCCTCGGCTTTCGGCCATGAAAA
>NZ_JBIKSE010000033.1:0-19408 GCF_044348765.1 Arenimonas sp. | reverse complement strand
CGACCGCGACTTCCTGAAAGCCGGTGGTGTGTTCACCGACGACTTCATCGACGGTTACATCGCCCTGAAGATGGGCGAGGTCACCAAGTTCCGGGCGGCCACGCACCCGCTGGAATACTCGATGTACTACCAGCTCTGATGCTTGACCACGACGCCGGGAATTCCCGGCGTCGCTTTTTCCGCCTGCAAAAAAACCGAACGGAGCGCCCATGAAACTGATCACCGCCATCATCCGGCCGTTCAAACTCGATGAAGTCCGCGAGGCCCTCTCCGAAGTCGGCGTATCCGGTGTCACCGTCACCGAAGTGAAAGGCTTCGGTCGCCAGAAAGGCCATACCGAGCTGTACCGCGGCGCCGAGTATGTGGTCGACTTTCTGCCGAAAATAAAAATCGAAACCGTGATCACCGACGACCGCCTCGAGGCCGTGCTGGAAACCCTGCAGCAGTTCGCGGCCACCGGCAAACTCGGTGACGGCAAGATCTTCGTATCCAGCGTCGAGCAGGTCATCCGCATCCGCACCGGCGAACTCGACGTCGACGCCCTTTAACCCGCCCGGAGGATTTTGCATGCAACGACTGTTCATCCGTTCCTGGAAAGCCCGGCTGGCGGTATTGGCCGGTGCCGTACTCGCCCCCGGCAGTGCCATGGCGCAGGCTGCCGTACCCGCCATCGACAAGGGCGATACCGCCTGGATGATGCTTTGCGCGGCCTTGGTGATCTTCATGGCCCTGCCCGGACTCGCCTTGTTTTATGGCGGTCTGGTGCGCAGCAAGAACGTCCTGTCGGTATTGATGCAGACGCTGGCGGTGTTCTCGCTGGTGGCGGTGCTGTGGGCGCTGTACGGTTACAGTTTCGCGTTCACCGAAGGCAATGCGTTCATCGGCGGCGTCGATCGCCTGTTCGCGCAGGACATCAACGGCGCGGCCGCGGCGACGTTTACCAAAGGCGTGTACATTCCCGAACTGGTGTTCTTCGTGTTCCAGGGCGCGTTCGCCTGCATCACCTGCGCGCTGATCATCGGCGCCTTCGCCGAGCGCGTGAAATTCGCCGGCGTGCTGCTGTTCACCGTGCTGTGGTTCACCTTCGCCTATTTGCCGATGGCGCACATGGTCTGGTTCTTCCCCGGCCCGGACGCCTTCACCGATACCGCCGCCGTGGACGGAGTGCTGGCGCGTTCGGGTTGGCTGTGGGCGAAAGGCGCGCTGGATTTTGCCGGCGGTACCGTGGTGCACATCAATGCCGCAGTGGCCGGTCTGGTCGGCGCCTATGTCATCGGCCCGCGCGTGGGTTACCGGCGCGAAGCACTGAAACCGCACAACCTGACCCAGACCATGGTCGGTGCCTGCATCCTGTGGTTCGGCTGGTTCGGCTTCAATGCCGGTTCGGCTTTGGAAGCCAATGGTGTTGCGGCGCTGGCTTTCGTGAATACTTTTCTGGCCACGGCCGCGGCGGTGCTGAGCTGGAGTCTGGCCGAGTGGCTGGGCAAGGGCAAACCCTCGATGCTGGGCGGCGCGTCCGGTGCGGTGGCGGGATTGGTGGCGATTACCCCGGCCGCCGGTTTGGTCGGACTTAGTGGTGCTTTGATTATCGGTGCCATCGCCGGCGTGGTCTGCCTGTGGGGTGTCACCGGCTTGAAGAAACTACTGCGTGCCGATGACAGTCTGGATGTGTTCGGCGTGCACGGTGTGGGCGGCATCACCGGTGCGCTGCTGACCGGCGTTTTCGCCGCGCCGCAATTGGGTGGTGCCGGACTGTGGAATTACGTGACCGAAAGCGCGCTGCCGGAGTATTCGATTGCATCGCAGGTCTGGATCCAGACCCAGGGCGTGCTGGTAACCATCGCGCTCTCCGGCGTGGTTGCCTTGGCGGCTTTTCTGATCGTCAAACACACCGTCGGTCTGCGCGTGCCGGAAGAAGCCGAACGCGAAGGCCTGGACATCAGTTCGCACGGCGAGTCGGCCTACGAGTTGTAATCCCGTCTTGAAACGCGCATTGCCAACGGCCCTTCGGGGCCGTTTTTTCTCAGCGTGCCTATTGGTGGCTATCGACTAATCCTCCTTAAAGTGGTGGTTAGACAAAGCCTTATAGAATATCCGGCGCAAATTGGTATGATTTATCTTGGTAGTCATAGCGGTCGACGGTACTTCGTGACGATCGCGGCTCTTAAGATACTTGAAGCCGTGGAAGCTTGCGAGATGTTCAAGACTTAGTGGGTCATCATTTAATAGCAACTACCTATAGGAGATGAAATGAAGAGAACAAAGTTCCGCAATTTTATATTACCAACCTTTTTTTGCATGCTCATTGGGTGTGGAAAATCAGATTCGGATGTCGCCGCTAGTAACACCTATATGCCAGCTGATCCAGAATCAAAAAAAAATCTCATGCTATTTAACAAGCACGGCTATTCGTCTGCAGAAGCTGCACTGAAGAAAGGCGGGTTTATCAACCCTAATGATGTAAAAGAAATCTTATCTCTTGGCTTTTCGACCCGTGCCGCTTATGAAGAAGCGTTGCTGATTAACATCAAAAAACAATACGAAGCAAATGGAGGTGCCGCTCTATATGGAACGGACTCATGTCGACTCGCGAGGGCAGACTACTCGAAGACAAGCAGCTTGCGAGACAAAAAGTGGAATGAACACTGGCGGGAAACGCTCAGCGCCTTTTGCTTAACTGGTGAGTTCGACCCAGACGCCTTCTATTCGATAACCTATCTTCCTGCTAAAAAGGATAAATGCGGAAATAGGCCCGCATCTGAGCCTGACGCTGCGTACCGCGAATACTACGAGTACAGTGCGATGCGAAGTTACTTTAATTTGTTAGATGCGTTATCACCTCGCCAAAATTTCTTTCAGAATGTCAACTTAGATCATCTACATCTACTCAATCTACAAGCCGAGGACGGAGGATTTTGTCCGAACGGCATTGCTGCAAAGGCGTTCGAAGAACTGAGTCTCCTTGATCAGCCGAAAAAGAAAAACGAAGCACTAGAAAAATTTAAGAAACTCTCGAAGTCCATCGCATCTGATGCGGGAGTGACAACTAATCAGCAGTTAGTTGCGCTTCAATCAACTGCAGAAATTGAGATGGTAACTCCAGTTTCCTCTGTAGGCGAATATCGATTTCTCATATCGATGAAGCCGATAATTCATCAAGGACATCAAGGCGAAACGCAAATATTTTATTCAGGTGGGTCCCAGTGTCGTTACAGATTTAATAATCTTCCTTCAAAAGACGTCTTTGAATTCAGCACCAAATCAGAGGCTGCCGCTCGAAAGATAGAGAAGATAATTCGACAAAAATCAACCACAGCAAATACATTGCGCATGATTGACTTGCTGCAGTATCAAGGTATTTATTACAGTCAAAACGATCTCATGGTGACGATTTACGGAATAGTTGATGAGCTTGAGAAAGGCTCATGTACGGTTGTGCTGAAAGCACAAGCGATTGAAATTGCTACTGTCAATCCACAAGACCCAATAAACGGTAAGTCTGAGCAGATTGTTATTGAGCAATTATAGGGCTGGAAAAATTATCGGCACTGAATGCCCGGTTTTAAGAAGTGCATTGCCAACGGCCCTTTGGGGCCGTTGCTTTTAGCGCACCCGCACCAGGTTGGCGGCGGCGGTGGTGTTGGCGTACTGGCGGATGGTGGCATATCCGCTGCTCTTGCCATAGCCGATGCCGTTGGCGCGCGGGCGGTAGCGGTTGTTGAGTTTCACCGGGGCATTGTCCGGTTTGGTGCAGGTCGGGATGAAGTTGTACATGGTGGGACCTCAGTTGGTTGGTGTGGTATCAATGTATAACACCTCTTGGCATCGACCATGTGCCGTAAGTCATGTTGTTGAAAATGAACAACTATTATTCAGCTTGCGTTTAGGGGTTCGGACAAACGGGGTGTATTGCACTAAGATGGTGCAATGAGCCCCAGCGATGCCGCCACCTTCGATCAGCTTGCCACTCCGATCCTGTGGCTGGACGGGCAGGGCGCGGTGTACGACTGCAATGCCGCCTTCAGCAGCTGGCTGTCGGTCGGCAAGCGGCGCTTGCTCGGGGTCGGTATCGATCAGCTGGATCACGAGCATCCGCGCCTGCACGCGCTGTGCATGCAATGCCTGCAGCCGGAGGAACGTATGCAGGCCCTGCGCCTGCAATTGCGTTTCGCCGAGCAGAAGGAACGCTTCGCCGATGCCATCGTGGTGCGTGAAGCCGAGGGCTGGCGCATTGAATGGCACCCGCGCGCCGAGTTCGACGGCAGCGATCCGGCGCTGGCTCTGCCTGCCGCGCTGTCAGTGGCGCTGAAAGGTCTGGCGCACGAATTGCGCAATCCCCTGGCCGGATTGAAAGGCGCAGCGCAATTGCTACAGAAAAAAACCCAGGAGCAGCCGCAGGCCCAAGCCTTGGTGAAGCTAATCGAAAACGAAGTGGTGCGCCTGACCCAGCTGATCGACCAGTTCATGCATCCGGCGCCGCCGAAAGCACAGGCGCCGCTCAACATCCATGGCGTGCTGGAAACCGTGCGCCAGCTGGCCGATGCCGAAGCCGGCTGGTCGGTGAAGCTGGTGCGCGATTACGATCCGAGTCTGCCGGAAGTCATCGGCGATGCCGATCGCTTGACCCAGGCCGTGCTCAATCTAGTGCGCAACGCGCTGCAGTCCGGCGCCGGCGAAGTGGTGCTGCGCACGCGTGCCGACCATCAGGTACAGATTGCCGACCGGCTGTCGCGTCTGGCCATCCGCGTGGAAATCGCCGACAACGGCCGTGGCGTACCGGAAGACCTGCAGGAACAGATTTTCCTGCCGCTAGTATCGGGCCGCGCCGAAGGCACCGGTCTGGGACTGCCGCTGGCCTTGCAGATCGCGCGCGAACACCAGGGCTCGCTGAGCTTCCGCTCGCGTCCGGGCCACACCGTATTCACCCTGCTGTTGCCGGTACCCGAGGAGAGCGCATGAACACCGCCGAAATCTGGTTGGTCGATGATGATGCCAGCATCCGCTTCGTGCTGAGCGAAGCGCTGCAGGATGCCGGCTACCGCGCCCGTGGATTCGAGTCCAGTGGTGCCGCCATGGACGCGCTGCGCACCGGGGCGCCGCCGGCACTGATGTTCACCGACATCCGCATGCCCGGCGGCAGCGGCATCGATTTTCTGGAAACGGTCAAGCAGGCGCATCCGGGGCTGCCGATGATTGTGATGTCGGCGTTCACCGATATCCGCAATACCGCCAGCGCGTATCGGGGTGGCGCGTTCGAATATGTGGCCAAACCTTTTGATCTGGACGAGGTGCTGGCCTTGGTGGAAAAAGCGCTGCCGAAACCGCAGCCGCCGGTCGCGCGCGTCGATGCGGCACCGGTGTTGGAAACCGCCCTGCTCGGCAAGACCCCGGCCATGCGCGAACTGTTCCGGCAGATCGGGCGCTTGGCGCAGTTACCGCTGAGCGTATTGATCACCGGTGAAACCGGTACTGGCAAGGAGCTGGTCGCACGCGCCCTGCATCAGGAGTCGCCGCGCGCGGCGCGTCCGTTCGTGGCGCTGAACACCGCCGCGATTCCCAGCGAACTGCTCGAGTCGGAACTGTTCGGCCATGAGGCCGGCGCCTTCACCGGCGCCAGCACGCGCCGCATCGGCCGTTTCGAGCAGGCGCAGGGCGGCACCCTGTTCCTCGATGAAATCGGCGACATGCCGCTGGAACTGCAGACGCGACTGCTGCGGGTGCTGGCCGAGGGCGAGTTCTACCGCGTCGGCGGCCGTGAGCTGATCAAGGTCGACGTGCGCGTGATCGCCGCCACGCATCAACCGCTGGAAGCGCTGGTCGGTTCCAAACGCTTCCGCGAAGATCTTCTGCATCGCTTGAACGTGCTGCGCATCCGCCTGCCGCCGCTGCGCGAACGCCGCGCCGATATTCCGCTGCTGGCCCAGCATTTCTTCGCAGCCGCAGCCGCGCAGTTACAGACCAAAACCAGAAGCGCCGATAAGGCCTTGCTCGACGCGATGCAGGCGTATGCCTGGCCGGGCAATGTGCGTGAATTGGAAAACGCCTGCTGGCGCATGGCCTCCGGCACCTCGCATGAACGTCTGGGCCTAGCCGATTGGCAGGGCGATGCCCTGCCGATGGCATCCACCGAGCGCGCCGCTGGCTGGGAGACGCAATTGGCGCAGGAAACACGCACTCTATTGCAGCAGGGTCATCTGAGCGTGCATGCTGAACTGAAAGCGCGCTTCGAGCAAAGCCTGTTGGATGCCGCCTTGCAGCACACGCAGGGCCACCGGCAACAGGCCGCGCAATTGCTCGGCCTTGGCCGCAACACCCTGACCCGCAAACTCGGCGTCAAACACGGACGCAAGGACGAGGCATGACCCTGCAGATCCGACCGGCCCGCGCAGAAGACGCTGCATTACTCGCATATTGGGCGCAGGCCATGGCATTGGAAACCGAAAACAAAGTATTGCCGGACGCCGAGGTACTGCCCGGCATCGCGCGCGGCATCGCCGATGCGGCGCTGGCGCGGTATTTCGTGGCGGAACAGGACGGTGTTCCGGCCGGCACGCTGATGTACACCTTTGAGTGGAGCGATTGGCGCAACGGTCTGTGGTGGTGGATCCAGAGCGTGTATGTGCCGCCCGAATTCCGACGCCAAGGCATCTATCGCGCACTCTATGCCCATGTGCGTGCGCTGGCTGAAGCCGATGCTGGCGTCTGCGGCATCCGACTGTATGTCGAGAACGACAACCGCAACGCGCGCAGCACCTACCAGGCGCTCGGCATGCAGGACGCGCATTACCGGATCTACCAACAGGACACCCGTCCGAGTGGAGACTCCGCCGAATGAAAATCGCCGTGTACAGCGCCCACGATTATGACCGCGACGGTCTCACTGCCGCCAATGCCGCTGGCGGCCATGACTTGCTGTTCATTAAAGCTCCGCTCTCGGCCGCTACAGCGCGCCAAGCCGCCGGCTGCGGCGGCGCCTGCATTTTCGTCAACGACCACGCCGATGCCGAGGCCCTGCGCATTCTGGCCGAAGACGGCGTGCATCTGCTGGCGCTGCGCTGTGCCGGCTTCAATAACGTGGATGCTGCCGAAGCCAAACGGCTGGGTATTTCGGTCACGCGCGTCGGCGATTATTCCCCGCATTCGGTGGCCGAACACGCGGTTGCACTACTGCTGGCCCTGAACCGCAACATTCCGATCGCGCACGAACGCGTGCTGGCCAACGATTACCGGCTCGATGGTTTGATGGGTTTCGATCTGTATGGCAAGACCATCGGCATCATCGGTGCCGGCCGCATCGGTGCGGTATTCGCCGGCATCCTGCGCGGTTTCGGCTGCACCATCATCGCGTACGATGCTTATCCGGATCCTGAGTTCGAACGCGCCGGTGCGCGTTTTGTTTCACTCGCCGAACTGGCCGCGCAATCGGATGCGATTTCTTTGCATTGCCCGCTGACTCCGGACACCCGGCATCTGTTGGACGCCGACTTCTTCGCGGCCTGCAAACCCGGCGCGCTGCTGGTCAACACCAGTCGCGGGGCGGTGCTGGACACCGCAGCAGCGCTGGCGGCATTGCACAGCGGCCATCTCGGCGGGCTGGCGCTGGATGTGTACGAGTTCGAGGCCGGTCTGTTTTTCGAAGACCATTCGCAATCGGCGCTCGCCGATCCGTTGTTGGCCGAACTGCAGCAGTTGCCGAACGTGCTGATTACCGGGCATCAGGGTTTTTTCACCCGTGAAGCTTTCAGCACCATCTGCCAGACCACCATCGACAGCTTCACCGCTTACGAAAAAGGCGCGCCCTTGGTGAACCGTATTCCGGATTAACGCTGCAGCGTATCGCGGGCGCTGGCGGCATCGGCGCAAAAATCGAATTCAACACTCAGGCCATGCGCTTCAAGTAGCGCAGCAATCTGACGTTGCCGCATCTGGAACATCTGGAACAGGGTTTCCAGCTGCTCGCCGTTTTTAGCCTCCAGGCCGCTCTGCAGTTGCATCCATGCATGGCAATCCAGCAAGGCGATATGCGCGGTGCCGTGCTTCAGGTACACCAGCGGTTCCGGCGGCGCATCCAGCCAGACCGATTGCTGCGGTGCGAACAGCGCGGTTTCGATCAAGGGCCAGATTGATTCCAGTCCATTGTGACCGTATTGCATGGCCATCATCGCCACACCGTCGTGCAGGGTCATGTAGCGGGCATGTTCGATGTCGGCGGCGAATGCCTCCTGCGCATACAAAGCAGTCGCGGCACCGGCCATGCCGCGCTCCATCAGCTCCGCCTCCATGCCGTCCTGCACGGCACGGATTTGTTCGACCGGACCGGACAGCACGAACGGCAGCCAGCGCAGTGGCCCCTGTGCATGTGCCGGATCGGGTTGTAGACCTTCGGGCATGCGGCCTTCAGCGCTACCGAAACACAACAACCGCGAGGTAGAAGACTTCGGGGCCAGATGGGTCAGCCGGGCGATTTCGGCGTGCACCGGCCAGCCCGGACGCAGAATCTCGACCGGATCGAAGGCGGCCCCGGCCAGACTGATGTCGATGGCCGTGTGCGGGCCGATCCAGGAGCGAAGATCTTCGGCCAGCAGGCTGCCGAGCTGTTCGGACCGGGCTACCGACACCTGTGCAGATGATAGGTGTTGGCCGGGGCAGAGTTCCAGGGCCAACAGGCCGAAGCTGTAAACGGGCTCGATCATGCGCTACCATACTCGGGAGTTTGGAGAAATCCATGCGCTGGGCACGGCTGCTTATTATGCCCTGCCTAAGCCACCATTCGTTCATCAGGAGCCGTTCCATGTCTTCCACGCGTCGTGTCGCCATCCTCGGCGGTATCCGGATTCCGTTCTGCCGTAACAATAGCGCCTACTTCGATGTCGGCAACCTCGGGCTGTCCACCGTCGTGCTCGGCGGTCTGGTCGAAAAATTCCAGCTGCAGGGCCAGATTCTGGGTGAAGTGGCGATGGGTGCGGTGCTCAAGCATTCCTCCGATTTCAATCTGGCGCGCGAAGCTACGCTGTCGTCTGGACTGTCACTGCACACCCCGGGCATCACCATCACCCGCGCCTGCGGTACCGGTCTGGATGCGCTGATTACCGTCGCCAATAAAATCGCGGTTGGTCAGATCGAGGCCGGCATCGGCGGTGGCTCCGACAGCACCTCGGACGTGCCGATCGCGGTCAGCAAGAAACTGCGCCGGCGTCTGCTTGACCTCAACCGTGCGCGCACGCTCGGCGAGCGCATCAAGGCCGCGCTGAAAGGTTTTTCCTTCGGTGAATTCAAACCCGAGTTCCCGGGCGTGGCCGAACCGCGCACCGGCAAGAGCATGGGCGAAAGCTGCGAAGACATGGCCAAGACCTGGAGCATCGCGCGCGAAGATCAGGACCGGCTCGCCTATGAATCGCACCAGAAAGCGGCCGCCGCGTACGCGCGCGGTTTTTTCAGCGATCTGGTGATGCCGTTCCGCGGTCTGGAGCGCGACAACATCCTGCGCCCGGACACCAGCTTGGAAAAACTGGCCATGCTGAAACCGGCCTTCGACAAGCGCTCCGGCAAAGGCACGCTCACCGCCGGCAACTCCACCAACCTGAGCGACGGCGCCTCCGCCACTTTGCTGGCTTCCGAAGATTGGGCTAAAGCCAACGGCAAAGAGATTCAGGCCTATCTGGCCGATGCGCAGGTGGCCGCCATTGATTTCGTCGGTGGTGAAGGCCTGCTGATGGCGCCGGCCTGGGCCGTGGCGCAACTGCTGAAACGCAATAACCTGAAACTGCAGGATTTCGATTTCTATGAAATCCACGAAGCCTTCGCCGCTCAGGTGCTGTGCACATTGAAGGCCTGGGAGTCCGAGGAATTCTGCAAAACCAAACTCGGCCTGGACGGCGCGCTGGGATCCATCGACCGCAGCAAACTCAATGTGGTCGGTTCTTCGCTCGCGCTTGGCCATCCGTTCGCGGCCACCGGTGCGCGCATTGTGGCCACCGCCGCGAAACTGCTGAAGGAAAAGGGCCAGGGCCGTGTGCTGATTTCGATCTGCACCGCCGGCGGCATGGGCGTGGCGGCGATTGTCGAACGTTGATTTCGTATTAATCGCCTCATGAAAAAAGCGGCCTTGCGGCCGCTTTTTTATTTCCACTTACTGCGGCAACCACGGAATCCCGTGTTCGTTGCGTTGCTCGGAAACCGCTTCAGCGGCGATGCGCTGCTGCAGCGTGATACCGGTCATCGGCAGGGGTGCTTCGCCGTTCAACACGCGCCGGGCGTTGTTTTCGGCGATATAAGCCTGCTCAAACTGAGCCAGGCCGGCATGGACCTGACCAAGCTGGTTCCAGCTTTCCGCGCCGCCGCCCTGGGCAATCGCACGCTGCCAGTAGCCGATGGCGTTATCGTTATTGCCGGCCGCATGGCTCCAGCTGCCAAGGGCGTGAAGTAAATCGGCATCGTCCGGATGTGAAGCCAACAATGCACGCAGTCGTTCAAACAGCACGGCATCGTTCTGCGCCAAGGCCGACAGTGCTTTCACCGATGCGCTGGCGTAATGGACTTCAGCCGAATCCAGCAGGACGCTTGCGGCCGAGTGTTGCATGCCTAGCGTACCCGCACGTCGCGCGAAGGCTTCGGCCATGGCTTCACCGGGCGGACTTTGGGCATCGAGTTCCTGCCAGCGCTGCCAGAGGGTGTCAGCGGAATCGGCGCCGGCCAGATAGTGTCGCTGATACTGGGCCTGCAGCTGCGCTTGCTGTTTGCCGCTCATGCCGTGGCCGCGGGCTTGCATCCAGTTACGGGCCAGATCGAATTGCTGAAGCGTGATTGCCGCTTCAATCGCGATGCCGCGTGCGACCGGCGACCACTCCATGGCCGGCCGCGTTAGCATTACATCCAGCGCCTGCTGCGCTTTACCCTGTTTCAATAGCAGGCGCGCGTTGTTGGAGGCCGCCAAGGTCGGGTTCGACTGGTTCAACTGCTCCAGCAAGGCGGCGGCTGCGACGAAATCCTCCTGTACCAAGGCGGCCTGGCGTGCGCCCAGCAGCGCCAGATCACGCACCTGTTTGTCTTCGGCGGCTTTCATTAGTAGACTCTGCGCCCGTCCGAAGCGGCCTTCATAGAAAGCGGTCAGGCCGTTGTTCAGGCGGCTACGCGCCTGTTTATGGGCATAGGCCTGCCAAGCATTGTAGGGAAAATGCAGCAAGGTCCACAGCAACCATAGTGCAAACAGTAGCAGGATGCAGGCGAATAAAAAAAAGGCGACCGTGGTAGTGACGGTAGTGCCATGCCAGCGAATGACCACCTCACCGAAATCCGGTTGCAACAGATCCCAGGCCAGTGCGCCCAGCGCTGCCAGCAACAACCACCACAGGAAACTGCGGTAAAGGTTCATGGCGTGGCGCTCTGTTTCAGACGCTGCAGTTCCGCCAGCGTGCTGCCGGCTTCCGGTAATGCCATGCTGAGCGGGGCATTGGCGGCCTGTTGCAGGCGCTGGCGCCGTTCCTGCAGCGCTTTGCCATCGGCATACAGACGCAACAGCCACTGATCAATCCGGCGTGCACTGCTCTTGAATTCGGTGCTCTGCCGTAACTGCAGTGCCGTGCGGGCATTGGCCATTTCCAAAGCCAATGCGGTTTGTGCCGCTTGCCGTTCGGCCGGTGCAATCAGCGTCTGTTGACCGGTCGGTTGGATGCGAATCAGCGCCTTGAGCAGACGTTCGAAACCGTAGGGTTCCGGAGCGCCCTCGGGGTCGGCACTGTTGGCGGCCGGCAGCTGCGGCAGAAGGGCTTCCAGGGCATCCAATTCGCCGCGGGCGATGGCGCGCGGATCGGTCTCGATGGCACGATACGCGGCCAATTCGCGGGTCACCGTCTGTCGCAGGGTCAGCCATTGCGGATCCTTCAAACCGTTGATGGCGGTAGCGGCCAGTTCAGTCGCCTGCAGGGTACCGGTCAGATCGCCTGAAAGCTGCCAGCGCTCGCGTGCGATGATCAGTAGCAGTTCCGCCTCGTTCAGACGCAGGTTGTCCATGGCGCTGCGGTCGCTGCGGCTGAGCTGTTGCACACTATCTTCAATCAGTGCCGCACGTTCGCTGACGCCGAGCACTTCATCGCGCAGCAGATTGGTGCGGTTGGCCGATTCGCCCAGGCGCTGCTGCAGCGCCGCGCGTTCCTGTTCCACCCGCGCCAGTTGCTGTTCGGCCAATAACAGGCGCCGGTCCAGCGCCTGTGCGCTGATGTCGGCGGCGGGAATCAGGGCTTCACCGGAATCGACGCGGAAACGGATCCAGGCAAACATGATCAAGGCAAGAACCAGCACGGCTGCCAAAATGATTGTGCCGATGCGGGAGTGCACTTTGGCAACGGGAACCGGTAGTTCAGTCATGAGGTCATCCTTCACATTCATTAGCGGCAATGGCTTGGTGCAGGGCAGCCAGCATCATGGCCGGCCGTGTGCCGGCGGCGCACCGAACCTGTTGGATGCCAAGCCCCTGCAGGTATTCTAGCAAGCGGACACTGCTGACGATGCATAGCGTACGGCTGATATTCGCGCGCTCGCTGGCATCGAGTTGCCGCCACAATTCGGCAAAAGCGGCACGGCTACTGACCAATACCGCCGTGTTTTGTGCAAGCGCCTGTAGACGGCGATGCACGCTGACCGGCAACTTCAGGGGCTGCCGGCGATAGACATGGGCGATATGCAGGTGCGCGCCGCGCTCGGGCAACACGCGCTCCAGTTCACCGCGCCCGTCAGGCGCGGTAATCAGACCGATGTGTCGGTCACGGCAGTCGGACAGTATCGGCAAAGCCAACAGACCCTCGGCATTCTGCGGCTCGGTGCTCTGCACGGTGTCGGCGCCGGCGTTTCGCAGCGCCTTTGCCGTGGCCTCGCCGATGGCCAGCCAGTTGCCGTGCAGCGGGGTCTGCGCTGACGCGAAGGCTACCGCGGCCGGTGAGCTGGCAATTCGGATCGGGCAACGCAGGGCGGATTCTAAAGACGTGCCGGGATCCAGTGCAAGCAATGCATACGGCGAAATCGCCAGCACCCGGGCCCCTTGGGCGGCGGCTGCGCGCCGCACCGCATCGTGCCGGTGGCGCGGACGCAGCGAAATCAGGGTCCATCCAGACAGGGCGGAAGCAGGGGGCATGCGGCGTCGTGGGTAGCGGCCATTTGTGGCAGAATCTAGTGTAACTGAGGCCCTCCGGAAAGAAACCATGCTCACCAAAGCTGTATTTGCCGTCTTGTTGTTGGCCGTGCTGCCGCCTCCCGTGCTGGCTGGCGGATCCAACAAGAACGACAAAGCCCTGGAAGCGGCCCTGAAGATTTATGGCAATGCCGTGCGCTGGAATGATTTCGAGAAGGCGCGCGAATCGGTCGATCCTCTGCTGCGTCCGCCCGGCGGCTTCAGTGATGCCGATGAGGCCTATTACAAAAAGTTCCAGGTCAGCGGCTATCTGGTGAAATCCGCCGACCGACCCGATCCCCAGGCCTACAGCCAGCGCGTTGAACTGCGTATCATCGACGTGGCCTCGCAGACCGAGCGCATCCAGGCCGACCGGCAAACCTGGCGTTACGATGCGGTGGCCAAGCGTTGGTGGCTGACTTCGGGGCTTCCCAGGCTGGATTGACTGGCATTCGGGCCCGTCACGGGCGATAATAGGGATTGACCCCCAGTTGGACGCCGCATGTCTTTTGACGCCCTGATTGCCTTTGCCGCCCAAAGCCCCATTCTTTCTTCGATTTTCGTGGTCTTGACCGTGGCCTTGGTGTACACCGAAGTGGCACGTCTGTTTGTTGGCTATAAAACCGTGAGCCCGGCCCAGTTGACCGATCTGATCAACCGTGAATCCGCGCTGTTGGTCGATGTCAGTGCCATCACCGAGTTCGACAAGGGCCATATTCTGGGGTCCAAGCATGTGGCCATGAGTCAGTTCGACCCGGAAAACAAGCTGTTGGCCAAGGCCAAGGAATTGCCGGTGGCCGTGGTCTGCCGGACCGGGCAGTCCTCCAGTGAAGCCGCCAAGCGCCTGCACAAGGCCGGTTTCACCCGGGTGTATTGGCTGAATGACGGTCTGAACGCCTGGGTCCAGGCCGATCTGCCCCTGACCAAGGGCCGGTGACTTGATATCATGGGGCCAGACCCCATAACCCTGTAGTACCCCTGCCGATTCCTACCGCGTTTACGCATTTTCCGGAGTTTTACCATGTCTGCCAATTTGACCGAAGGCACCGTCCAAGACGGTGCACAAGCCGCTTTCAGCGTCCAAAAAATCTATGTGAAGGACGTTTCCTTCGAAGCCCCAAACGCCCCATTGGTGTTCAACGAGCAAGGCCAGCCCGAGCTCAATATGAACCTGAACCAAAAAGTCGGCAAGCTCGCCGATGACGTCTATGAAGTGGTGTTGGGCGTGACTCTGACTTGTACCATCGGTGAAAAAACCATCTATCTGGCCGAAGTGGCCCAGGCCGGCATCTTCGGCCTTTCCGGTTTCGATGAGCCATCCTTGGACGCCATGCTCGGCATCCACTGCCCGACCGTGCTGTTCCCGTATGCCCGTCAGGCCGTGTCCGACCTGATCAATCAGGGCGGCTTCCCACCCTTCTACCTACAGCCGATCAACTTCGAAGGCATCTACGCCGAAGGCCTGCGCCGCCGCGCCGAACAGGTTGCCGCCGCCAGTGAAGGCAGCACCGTGGTTTCCGAAGGCGGCAACGCCTAAGCACCCGCCGCCATGGACGCGCCGATGAAAGTGGCGGTCTTGGGTGCCGGCTCGTGGGGCACGGCCCTTGCGGCGCTTCTGGCGCGCAACGGCCACCGGACCACGGTCTGGGGCCGCAACGCCGGCCAGGTCGATGCCATCAACACCCTGCACGAAAATACCCGGTATCTGCCGGGTATTGTTTTGCCCGCGAGTCTGCAGGCCAGCACCGATCTGGCAGCCACTGTGCGCGACGCCGATTTCATTCTGGTGGTGACGCCCAGCCATGCCTTCACCGAAACCGTGCAGGCGCTGGCGCCGCACCGTAAAGCCGGTGTTGGTGTGTCGTGGGCCACCAAGGGCTTCGAGCCCGGCTCCGGCCGATTCCTGCATGAAGTCGCCACCGATATTCTCGGCGCCGACGTCGCCTTGGCCGTGGTCACCGGTCCGTCCTTCGCCAAGGAAGTCACCCAAGGCCTGCCGACCGCGGTGACCGTGCACTCCGAAGATCCCGAATTCGCCCAGACCGTGGCCGAAGCCCTGCACGGTCCGACCTTCCGTGCTTACACCGGCACCGACATGCTCGGTGCCGAGCTCGGCGGTGCGATGAAGAACGTGCTAGCCGTGGCCACCGGTGTGGCCGATGGCATGGCCTTGGGCTTGAATGCCCGCGCTGGCCTGATTACCCGCGGCTTGAACGAGATGCTGCGTCTGAACCATGCGCTTGGCGGCCGCGCTGAAACCCTGATGGGTCTGGCCGGATTGGGCGACCTGGTGCTGACTTGCACCGGTGATCTGTCGCGCAACCGCCGTCTGGGCCTGGCGCTGGGTCAGGGCCAGTCGATCCGCGAAGCCGTGGCTTCGATCGGACAGGTGGTCGAATCGATCCAGACCTGCGATGAAGTGATGCGCCTGGCCGAACGCTTCGCCATCGACCTGCCGATTTCCGCGCTGGTGCGGCGCGTGCTGCATGAGGAAATCACCCCGCAGGAGGGTCTGAAGCTGCTGTTGTCGCGCGAGCAGAAACCCGAATATCCGCAAGGTCTGTTCGACTGATGCAAAAAACCCCGCCGAAGCGGGGTTTTTGTTGAACACGTTGGTGCTGACTCAGAAGCTGAAGCGGGCGCCCACATTCCAGCTGTTCAAATCGCCGTCGCTGCGGTCGGCATAGTCGTAGCCGGCGGTGATGCCGACGCTGTCATTGACGTGGTACACGCCACCGACGCCGACACCGAAACCATCACCGAAATCGCCGGCGTCGGTGTAATTGACCTTGCCGTTGAGTTCGAACTTGTCGTTGACTAGGCTGCGCACGCCGGTGGCGATGCGGTAGCCGTTGTCATCGAGTTTAATCAGGCTGTTGCCGATGTTGCCGCTGTCGCGGATGTAGGACAGTTCGCTGACCCAATCGGTCTTGTCGTTGATGCTTTTGCGGAAGCCGGCACCAACATTGTATTCATCCAGGCTGATGCCGTTCTGGTCGTTCTTCTGATACCCGGCGAAGCCATAGAAGCTGTCGCTGAACTTCAGCGCGCCGTCGATCGAAAAGCCGTCAAGCTTGCCCGGGCCGGCATCGAGCTTGCTGTAAGCGCCTTCGACATAGCTGTAGTCCAGATCGGAAGCCTGGGCGGAAAAAGCAGCGGCGGTAAGGGCAAGGGCCAATACGGTATGTTTCATAGATACTCCAAAGTTGTTGACTGATGCGGAAATGCACAGCGCATTTCATCCTGCATTTCGCAGACGCCCAACTTGGAGTGTCTTAAGTCACGGAAGTTCACCCGAACTGCGGGTTTGTTAACGTTCCGTTCAGGCGATTATTTCAGCAACCGGCGCGCCAGCCACATCATCACCATTTTCTGCAGCGTGCCGGAGTTGCGCACCATACCGCCAATCGGCCCGAGCGATTCCATCAACAAGTTGCCGGGCTTGATAGCCTCCATGGTTTTTGTGGCGGACTGGCGTAATTGGATCTGCCGCAATTCCTTTTCCAGCGCCAGAATTTCCAGTTCCTGGTCGATCTGCTCGAACGAGCTGTAGATTTTACGGGTCATGGTCTGTCCGCGAAAAAGATATCGGAGAAGCGGCGCAGAATCGGCCGGTTGATGTGTTCACGCAGCAGATAGACGGCGATCAAAAGCGCCACATAAAAGCCACCGGCAATCAGAAAGCCCTGGGTGCTTGAGCCGAGGGCATTGCCGATAGCTAGCGCGCCGGCGATTGACAAAAACAGGACCGCCATCAGGCCAAACAAAGTGAACAAGGTCAGTCGGATCAGGAGAGTCAGCGACTTCATGCCGACTTTGAACGACCACAGCTTGTAGTAGGCGGCCTGGTTTTCCAGCAGTGCTTCCATGCTGGTGCGCAGGTCCTCGGCGTTTTCCCGAATCGGACTCATGGGGTGTCGCGGCTCTGGCGGATGCGTGCCTTCAGCTGCGTAAGCCGGGCTTCCAACTTCTCGATGACCGCCTCCGACTCGGCGCCGGCCTGCTCGCTCAAGTTATCGATGGCATGTTCGATCTGTTGGGTTTTATCACCGACGGCGCTCTGCACCTTGCGGCTCAGCACCTGCAACTGCTCCTGCAGTTCGTCACCGAGTTCGTCGACGCCGTTCTTGAGTTTTTCGCGGGTCTTGCGGCCGCTGTCGGGCGCAAAAAGAATCCCGATCCCGGCCCCGATGGCAACACCGGCCAGCAGGGCCAGTAGCGCATTACTGTCTTTTTCGCTCATCGCATTCTCCCTGGGTGTGCCGCCGTGTGAATCAGGCATAACCGAGTTGGCGCCAGACTTCGAACACTGCCACGGCAACCGCGTTCGATAGATTCAGACTACGCTGACCGGAGCGCATCGGCAAGCGCAGCTTGTGCAAATCGGGTAGTCCAGCCAGGACGTCTGCGGGAAGCCCGCGGGTTTCCGGCCCGAACAGCAGGGCGTCGCCGGCTGCGTACTGCGGCGTATCGAAACGCGTTTCGGCTTTCGAGCTGAATGCGAACACGCGTGGCTGGCCGAGATGGGCCAGACAGGCCGCATAGTCGGCATGCCGGCGGACCTCGGCGAACTCGTGGTAATCCAGACCGGCCCGTTTGACCCTGGCATCGTCCCAGACGAAGCCGAGCGGTTCGACCAGGTGCAGGCGCGCGCCGGTATTGGCACAAAGGCGGATGATGTTGCCGGTATTCTGGGGGATTTCCGGTTCGTACAAAATCACATCGATCACGATGTGTTCCCAATCAGCTGAGTTGGCAGGATTTTAGCAAAACCGTCTGCGCCCGGTTTTTATCGGCTGCCGGCACTTCGCGGTCGGTCAGTGGAAACTCGATCAGGGCCCGCAATGTGGCGCGGCCGTCATCGCCGCGGATGTTGCTCAGGCCTTTGAAGCGCAGCAGCCGGTTGCCGTTGCTGCTGTAGGTCACTTCGATGTCCGGTGCCACCAGTCCCAGCCAGCCATCCAAGCCGAGCCGGAAAGTCTGTGCCGCCTGTTCGCGGTACACTGCCGGGCCGACTCGCTGCACATGAAAGCCATAGCTGTCCAGCCGCGACGGTACCGCGAACTGCAATTGCTGGCGGCGGTCGCT
The DNA here is from genome assembly GCF_044348765.1 of Arenimonas sp. Taxonomy (GTDB): domain Bacteria; phylum Pseudomonadota; class Gammaproteobacteria; order Xanthomonadales; family Xanthomonadaceae; genus Arenimonas. The sequence continues at coordinate 1,158 of NZ_JBIKSE010000033.1, read as the reverse complement.
GAGCAATTGCGGCCAGCGACTGCGTATGAAGCCATCGAAGCCGGCATCGGCCACCAGATCCGAGGCATTCTGCAGTTGCCGCTCCTTGTAGCCCTCGGTTCCGTCAAACCAGACGCTGGCGCGGCCGTTCTTCCAGCGCAGGCCTTCCCGGTAATCCAGGCGCGCGTCCTTGAAGTCGAAAGCCGGTGCCAGACGCGAGGGTGCGTAGGAAATCACTTTGCGGGCAAAGGGCGTGCCATCGGCGCAGCGGTACAGCACGGTACGCTCGGACAGCAGGTTGTTCTCGAAACGCGTCCAGTGCGATTCGGTATATAGCAGGCGTTTCTTCTGCATATCCCAGGCCTGGCCCTGCTCGAAGCGGACCGATTCGACGGCCGCCGCGAATCCGGGGATTGTCAGCAATAACAGAAGGATGGCGGATTTCGGCATGCGTGCAGGCTCCGGATTTCACGCCGCCACTATGACATATGGCCTAGTGTAGGTCCCGTCAAATTCCATTACCATTACCGATTCACCCCAAAGGAACCCCGCCCATGCGATTCGGAAACAAAACCCTTCTTTCGGCCGCGCTCGGCCTTGCCCTGCTCGGCGGCGCCGCCGCATTCGTGCCGGCCGTCCAGGCCGCCGGTGCCCAGACCATCGACATCGCCTATCAGGAGTTCACCCTGCCAAACGGCTTGCGCGTGATCGTGCACACCGACCGCAAGGCGCCGATCGTGGCCGTCAACATCTGGTACCACGTGGGCTCCAAAGACGAGACTCCGGGCCGCACGGGCTTCGCACATCTGTTCGAACACCTGATGTTCCAGGGTTCTGAAAATTACCGTGACGAATTCTTTGGACCGTTCGAGCGTGTCGGCGCCACCGACCAGAACGGCACCACCAACACCGATCGTACCAACTACTTCCAGAACGTGCCGACCACCGCGCTCGATATGGCGCTGTGGATGGAATCCGATCGCATGGGCCACTTCCTGGGCGCCGTCGATCAGGCATTGCTCGACGAGCAGCGCGGTGTGGTCCAGAACGAGAAGCGCCAGGGCGAAAATCAGCCCTATGGCGTATTGCGCGAGCCGCTTTCGAAAGCCCGCTTCCCGAAAGGTCACCCTTACAGCTGGACCACCATCGGTTCGATGAACGACTTGAACGCGGCCTCTT
>NZ_JBIKSE010000032.1:0-19716 GCF_044348765.1 Arenimonas sp. | reverse complement strand
GCGATTCCTTTCTGGTGAAGGCCGGCTCGGGCATGCTGACGCTGGGCGTACCGAATTCGCCGGGAGTCCCGAAATCCCTGGCCGATCTGACCCTGACTTTGAGCTATAACGATTTCGAGGGCGCGACACGCCTGTTCGCCGAACTCGGCGACGATATCGCCGGCGTCATCGTCGAGCCGATCGTGGGCAATGCCAATTGCATCCTGCCGGCCGAAGGCTATCTGCAGCACCTGCGCGATTTGTGCACGCAGTACGGCAGCCTGTTGATTTTCGATGAAGTAATGACCGGCTTTCGGGTCGCGCTCGGCGGCGCTCAGGCGCTGTACGGTATTACCCCGGACCTCACCACCTTCGGCAAGATCATCGGTGGCGGCATGCCGGTCGGCGCCTACGGCGGACGCCGTGATCTGCTGAGCCAAATCGCACCGAGCGGTCCAATCTACCAGGCCGGTACGCTCAGCGGCAATCCAGTAGCGATGGCGGCCGGTCTGGCCACATTGAAACTGATTCAGGAACCCGGATTCTACGAGGGAATTGCCGAAAACACCCGACGACTGCGCGACGGACTCGAGGCCGCCGCCGCCGAGTTCGGCATTGCGTTCACCACCACCGGTGTCTGCGCCATGTTCGGTCTGTATTTCTGCGAAGGACCAATCAACGGTTATGCCGATGCCATGCGTTCCGACAGCAGCCGTTTCAACCGTTTCTTCCATGGCATGCTGGAACGGGGCGTGTACTTCGCGCCATCGGCATTTGAAGCGGGCTTCCTGTCTTCCAAGCACGGCGATGCCGAAATAGAACAGACCCTGTCCGCAGCGCGCACCGTTTTCGCCGAAATCGCCGCTGCCTGATGCCGCCGAAACTGCTGCTACTCGATCTCGACGAGGTATTGGCGGACTACAGCCAGGAGCGGCGATGCCGCGCTCTTGCCGAAACTGCGGGTGTCGATACTGCCATGATTGAGCGCGCCGTGTTCGACAGCGGTCTGGAGAATCGTTCCGACCGCGGCGAATTCGGGCTCGATGATTACATGGACCGTCTGCGCAGCGAATGGGGCCTGGATATTCCCAGCGCGGATTTCATCGCCGCCCGACGCGCAGGCACGCGCGTGCGCCAACCCCTGCTCGATATCTGTGAACGCCTGGCGGGACAGGTGCAATTCGGTATCTTCAGCAATAACGGGCATTGGCTGGCACAACATGCCGAACGCATCGTGCCGGAACTGATGCCGCTGTTCCGCACGCGCTTTATCTGCTCTGGTAGTCTGGGCCTATGCAAGCCCGATCCGGAAGCCTTTCTGCTGTGCCTGCAGCGTCTGGGTTTTTCGCCAGCCTCGACCCTGTTCGTGGATGACAAAGCGGGCAATGTGGATGGTGCCCGGCAGGCCGGACTGGACGCCTTCGTGTATCAGGACGACAATCACTTCCAACAGGAACTGGCCAACCGTGGCCTGAGCACCGGAGAAACCCATGCGCTTTGAAACCCTTGCCATCCATGCCGGTGCCGAAGCCGATGCCGAAACCGGTGCGGTCGCCCCGCCGCTGCACATGAGCACGACCTTTCAGCATGGCCCCGCCGGCGAACGCCGGGCCGGTTATGAATACCAGCGCGAGGCCAATCCAACCCAGGACCGCCTGGAAACCTGTCTGGCGGCACTGGAAGGTGGCGAGCGTGCTTTGGTTTATGCCTCGGGCATGGCGGCCATGCAGGGCTATCTGGAGTGTTTGGCCAACGGGGCGCATGTGCTGATTCCTAATGACTGTTACACCGGTCTACGCACGCTCTTCAACGAATTCCTGCCGCAACGGGCAATCACGGCCACCGCTTTGGACATGTCGGACCTGTCTGCAGTGCGTGCGGCGCTGCGCCCGGAAACGGCGCTGATCTGGGCGGAAACCCCCTCCAATCCTTTGCTGGCCATCGCCGACATCGCGGCTTTGGCCGAAATCGCACACGCCCACGGCGCGCGCCTGGTCTGCGACAACACTTTTGCAACGCCGGCGCTTCAGCAGCCGCTGGCACTCGGCGCCGATGCGGTGATGCATTCCACCACCAAATACCTCGGCGGCCACAGCGATGTGATGGGCGGCGCACTGGTGTTCGCACAGGCCGATTCAGTCTATGAACAGGCCGCGCATCGCCGCCATATCACCGGCAGCATCGCCTCGCCGTTCAACAGCTGGATGATCCTTCGCGGGGCGCGTTCACTGCCGGCACGCATGGCTTGGCATTGCAGCAATGCCCAGCGTGTTGCCGATTTTCTGGCCGCACAGCCGGGCGTATCGGCGGTGCATTATCCGGGACTATCCAGCCACCGCGGCCATGATGTCGCTGCCCGGCAGATGCGTGATTTCGGCGGCATGCTTTCGGTGCAGTTCGAAGGCGGCCGCGATGCCGCTTTGCGTTTTGCCTCGCGCGTACGAATCTTCACCAACGCCACCTCGCTCGGCGGCGTTGAATCCCTAATCGAACACCGTGCCTCGATCGAAGGACCGCATCTGGTCTCGGCGGACAACCTGGTCCGCATCTCGGTCGGTCTGGAGCATCCGGACGATCTGATTGACGATCTCAAACAGGCCCTGCTCTGACCGATTACCAGCTGCCGGAATTCGGCATCGATGCCCAGGGCTCCTGCGGCGGAAGATGGCCTTCCTGCAGCAGCTCGATGGAAATCAGGTCCGGCGAGCGTACGAACGCCATGTGTCCGTCGCGCGGCGGCCGGTTGATGGTGTAGCCCATCGCCTGCAATCGCGCGCAAACCGCGTAAAGATCATCGACCCGGAAGGCCAGATGGCCGAAATTGCGGGAGCTGCCGTACTCGGGTTCTGGATCCCAGTTATGGGTCAGCTCGATTTCGGCTGTTGGCGTTTCATCGGCGGAAAGGAACACGAGCGTGAAACGGCCGGCACTGTTTTCCATGCGCCGGACTTCCTTCAGCCCCAGACCTTCACAGTAAAAACGTAGTGAAGCGTCCAAATCTCGGACACGGACCATGGTGTGCAGGTACTTCATGGCAATCCCTTACAGAAAAAAATCGGGAAGCAGCGGCGTTCCCGGAACTACGGCGTACTGCTCGAAATCCGTAACTCCGTTTTCGCGCAACAGGTCTTCATCAATATAGAACTGGCCGGTGGCGGCACTGAACTTCTGAAGCAAAATAGCAATGGCCGCATCAGCAACGATTTCAGCGTTGCGGGCGGCGTTGGTATCCACACCGGGAATCATGTTGATGGCATCGGTGGCGATGACCGTCTTTGGCCATAGGGCATTGACAGCAACACGTCCCTTGAATTCTTCGGCCAAACCAAGGGTGACGAAGCTCATGCCCATTTTTGCCAAGGTGTAGCCAGTAAATGAACCCCACCATTTCGGATCGAGATTCGGCGGCGGCGCCAAGGTCAGAATATGTGGGTTTTCGGACTTCAGCAGATACGGCAGCGCCTTTTGCGCGCACAGAAACGTACCGCGCGAATTCACCTGGCTCATCAAATCGAAGCGTTTCATGGGTGTATCCAGAATTCCGCGCAACCAGATGGCGCTGGCATTGTTGACCAGCACATCAATGCCGCCGAAATGTTCCGCCGCCTGCGCCATGGCCGCTTCGACATTGGCCTCGTCGCGGATATCGCATTGGATGGCAAGCGCCTTGCCACCGGCTGCTTCCACCTCGGCGGCGGCAGTGAAGATGGTTCCCGGCAACTTCGGGTTGACTACCGCCGATTTGGCGGCAACCACCACATTGGCACCGAGACTGCCGGCTTTTCTGGCGATGGCCAGACCGATGCCGCGCGAGGCGCCGGTGATGAAAAGGGTTTTTTCCTGTAAGGACATGGTGACTCCGGAATGGCGGAATATCAGGATTGCAGGGCTTTCAGACAGCGACGTGGCGCGTCTTCGAAACCACCGTTGGACATGAATACGACATGGTCGCCGCGACGCACCATCGCCTTGAGCGTATTGATCAAAGCATCGACGCTGGTGACCTTATGGCCCTCGCCCCGGAGTGCGGATACGACCGGCTCGGCATCCCAGGGCAGTTCCGGCCGGTGCAGGAAGACCACGGCATCGGCATCGGCCAAGGACGGTGCGATGTGTGCCGAATGCGCGCCGAGACGCATCGAATTCGAACGCGGCTCCATGGCCACCACGATACGCGCATCACCCACCCTCGCACGCAAACCGGCTAGGGTGGTCGCGATGGCGGTCGGGTGATGGGCGAAGTCGTCATACACCGTGACCTCGGCGGCGACACCGATCACTTCCATGCGGCGTTTGACGCTGACGAAATCCGGCAACGCCGGGATGATATCCGCAGCAGCGACGCCGACCGCATGACAGGCCGCGAAGGCGGCAAGTGCGTTCATCACGTTGTGACGGCCGAGCAGATTCCAACGCACGGTACCGAGCGCCAGACCGAGATGTTTCATGATGAATTCGGAACCGTCGGCTTGCACCAGCTCGGCCTGCCATTCGGCCTCGGCATCGATGGCGAAGCGCTCGACCGGCGTCCAGCAGCCCATGGCCAGCACTTCGGCCAATGCGGCATCTTCGCCGTTGACGATCAGGCGGCCATCGCTCGGCACGATGCGGACCAGATGGTGGAACTGGCGCTGGATGGCAGCCAGATCCGGGAATATGTCGGCGTGATCAAATTCCAGATTATTGAGGATCGCCACACGCGGTCCGTAGTGCACGAACTTGGAACGTTTGTCGAAGAATGCAGTGTCGTACTCATCGGCCTCCACGACGAATTCACGGCTGCCGCCGATGCGCGCGGACACCCCGAAATTCTCCGGCACACCGCCGACCAAAAATCCCGGATCACGGCCCGCCGCTTCCAGCAGGAACGCCAGAATCGATGTGGTGGTGGTTTTGCCATGGGTTCCGGCTACAGCCAATGTGCGGCGTCCGGGCAGAACATTCTCCGCCAGCCATTGCGCGCCGGAGCGGTAGTTGATCTGTCGATTGAGCACATGCTCGACTGCCGGATTGCCCCGCGACAGGGCGTTGCCGATGACCACGCAATCGGTATCGGCGGCGATATCAGCGGGAGCGTATCCGGAATGCAGACCGATGCCGAGCTGTTCCAGCTGGATCGACATCGGCGGATAGACATTGGCGTCCGAACCCTGCACGCGGTGGCCGAGTTCGCGCGCCAAAGCCGCCACGCCGCCCATGAAGGTGCCGCAGATGCCCAGGATATGCAGATTCATGGCGGGCTTCAGCCGACTTCCGGCGTTCCGGCCAAAGCCTCGGTGATGCGGGTGAACACCTCATCGAGCGTACCGACACCGTTCAGATGTGCGAGCGTGCCGAGGCTGCGGTAGTAATCGACCACCGGCGCGGTCTGGCTTTCATAAACACCCAGGCGCTTGCGTACCGATTCCGGACTGTCATCAGCGCGGCCTTCGGCCATGGCCCGGCCTGCCAAGCGGTCGACCAGCAATTCGGTATCCACGTCGAGCTGGACGGCGATATCGATTGGTTGACCGAGTTTCTTGAGAAGTTCCGCCAGGGCGTTGGCCTGGGCCAGATTGCGCGGGTAGCCGTCGAGGATGAAGCCATTGCCGGTATCGGGCTTGAGCAGTCGCTCTTCCAGCATTCCGAGCACCACGTCATCGGAAACCAAACCGCCGGCCTCCATCACTTCCTTGGCCTGCAGTCCGAGCGGGGTTCCAGTAGCCACGGCGGCACGCAGCAATTCGCCGGTGGAAATGTGCGGAACATTGAGGTATTCCTTCAACCGCGCCGCTTGGGTGCCTTTGCCCGAACCGGGGGCGCCGAGAAGAACCAATCGCATAAAACCTCAGAAAGTCGTTGAAATGATGGTCGGGCGCCAATCCAAGAACCGGCTGCCACGGCGAAAATTTGCCATAATGACACCCTAACCGTTGCCGTCTGTTTCGTCAATTTTAAAGGATGTTTATGTCGAAAGGCAGATTACTTTACGCCCAGTCCGGCGGTGTTACCGCCGTCATCAACGCCAGCGCCAGCGCTGTCCTGGCCCAGGCCCGCGCGCGCAGAATTCCGGTGTATGCGGGCAAGAACGGTATTCTGGGCATCCTGCGCGAACAGATGTTCGACACATCCGTGCTGACCTCCAGTGAAATCAAAGCGTTGGCGCATACGCCTGGAGGCGCTTTCGGTTCCTGCCGATACAAGCTGAAATCACTTGAGCAGGATGCCGCCCAGTATCAACGCCTGTTGGATGTTTTCAAGGCGCATGACATCCGTTTCTTCCTCTACAACGGTGGCAACGATTCGGCCGATACCGCCCTTAAAATTTCGCAGTTGGCCCAGCAATCGGGCTATGCACTGACCTGCGTGGCGGTTCCGAAAACGGTCGACAACGATTTGGTCATAACCGATTGCTGTCCGGGCTTCGGTTCGGCAGCCCGCTACACTGCGGTATCCGTGCTGGAAGCGGCCATCGACGTGGAAGCCATGGCCGAGACTTCGACCAAGGTCTTCGTCTATGAAGTCATGGGCCGCCATGCCGGATGGCTGGCCGCCGCCGCCGGACTGGCCGGCGAGACCGCCAAAGACGCGCCGCACATCATCCTGTTCCCCGAGCGGATTTTCGACCGTGCGGTATTTCTCGCCAAAGTCAAAGAAACCGTGGCCAGTATCGGCTATTGCGTAGTGGTGGTTTCCGAGGGCGTGAAAACACCGGACGGAAAATTCCTGGCCCAGGCCGAGGGCAGCGTGGACGCCTTCGGCCACAGCCAGCTCGGCGGCGCAGCACCCATGCTGGCGGGCATGGTCAAGGATGCACTCGGCATGAAAGTGCATTGGACCGTACCGGACTATCTGCAACGCTCGGCACGCCATCTGGCTTCGCAGGTCGATCTCGACCAGGCCATGGCGGTCGGCAAGGCCGCCGTCGAGCTGGCCCTGTCCGGCAATAACGGCGTAATGCCGGCCATCATCCGAACCGCCGATGCTCCATACCGCTGGCACATCGATCCGGTGCCGCTGAGCCGAATCGCCAATGTCGAGAAGAAAATGCCGGATGCCTTCATCCGCAAGGACGGCTTCGGCATCACCGCCGCCTGCCGCCGCTATCTCGCGCCCCTGATACAGGGCCAGGCCGCGGTGCCGCTTGGCAAGAACGGCCTCCCAGTGCACTTCAAACCCAAACTGCCTTTGGTAAAGAAAAAACTGAAGGCCTGGGTAAAATAGGCGCCCCTTAATCATTCAGCCCTAGTTAAGTTTCCTGGGCTCTGGCATACTCTTGGGGCGGCGGCACAGACCGCCCGATCCTTCATGAATTAGGGAGTATGGAATGTTAGCGCAATACGGATTGGAACTGGCTCTGGCCTGTGCGGCCTTAGCGATCATATACGGGCTTTATACCACCGGCTGGATCCTGAAGCAGGATGCCGGCAACGATAAAATGCAGGCCATTGCAGCCGCCGTGCAGGAAGGTGCCGGCGCCTACCTTCGACGCCAGTACCGCACTATCGCCATCGTCGGCATCGTATTGTTTGCAGTGATTGGCTTTGTGCCTGCGCTGGGATGGCAGACCGCTATCGGCTTCGCCATCGGCGCCATACTGTCCGGCCTAGCCGGATTCATCGGGATGTTCGTTTCCGTGCGCGCCAATGTGCGCACCGCCCAAGCTGCCACCCGCAGTCTGAACGATGCCCTCAACGTCAGCTTCAAAGGTGGCGCCATCACCGGTATGCTGGTGGTCGGTCTCGGCCTGCTGGGCGTGGCCGGTTACTTTCTGCTGATTAAATCCGGCGGCGAACAGACCGCCGAAACCGTCAAGGCCGCGATGCAGCCGATGATCGGTCTGGCCTTCGGGAGTTCGCTGATCTCCATCTTTGCCCGACTCGGCGGAGGTATTTTCACCAAGGGTGCCGATGTCGGTGCCGACCTGGTCGGCAAGGTCGAGGCCGGAATCCCGGAAGATGACCCGCGCAACCCAGCCGTCATTGCCGATAACGTCGGCGATAACGTCGGTGACTGCGCCGGTATGGCTGCCGATCTGTTCGAAACCTACGCGGTCACCATCATCGCCGCCATGCTGATCGCCGGCATTTCCTTCGCGACCTATGGCTGGAACGGCGTGATGTATCCACTGGTGCTGGGTGCCGTCTCCATCATCGCATCCATCGTCGGCACCTTCTTCGTGAAGACTCGCGACGGCGGCAAGATCATGAATGCCTTGTACCGCGGTCTGGGCGTCTCCGGACTGCTGGCCGCGGTCGCATTCTATTTCGTGACGGATTCCATGTTCAGTCTGGAGCACTCCAATGGTATTTTCTGGTGCGCTCTGATCGGACTGGGCCTGACTGCAGCTCTGGTCGTCATCACCGAGTACTACACCGCGACCGAATTCGCACCGGTACAAGATGTGGCGAAAGCCTCCGAAACCGGTCATGGCACCAATGTCATCGCCGGTCTTGCAGTGTCAATGAAATCGACCGCCGCGCCCGTGCTCGCCGTTGCCGCCTCGATCTATGGTTGCTATCACCTCGCCGGCCTTTACGGTGTGGCCGTTGCCGCGACCGCCATGCTGTCGATGGCCGGTATGATCGTAGCCCTGGATGCCTATGGCCCGATTACCGACAATGCCGGCGGTATCGCCGAAATGTCGGGCATGGATAAGGAAATCCGGATCACCACCGATGCCCTCGACGCTGTCGGCAATACCACCAAGGCCGTCACCAAAGGCTATGCCATCGGTTCTGCCGGTCTGGCCGCACTGGTACTGTTCGCCGATTACTCGTACAAATTAGCCGAACGCGGCGAAGGCTTCGCGCCGGTCAACTTCTCCATCGACAACCCCCAGGTGGTTATCGGCCTGCTGATCGGCGGCATGATTCCCTATCTGTTCGGCGCCATGGCCATGCAGGCCGTAGGCCGCGCTGCCGGTGCGGTAGTCGAGGAAGTGCGTCGTCAGTTCCGCGAGATTCCCGGCATTATGGAAGGCACCGGCAAGCCGCAGTACGACAAAGCCGTCGATCTGTTGACCAAATCCGCCATCCGCGAAATGATCGTGCCCTCGCTGCTGCCGTTGCTGATTCCGGTCGTGGTTGGCCTGACGCTCGGCGCAGACGCCCTTGGCGGCCTGCTGATGGGCACCATCGTGACCGGTCTGTTTGTAGCCATCTCGATGTGCACCGGCGGCGGTGCCTGGGATAACGCCAAGAAGTACATCGAAGAAGGCCATCACGGCGGCAAAGGTTCCGAAGCCCACAAGGCGGCGGTCACCGGTGACACCGTAGGCGACCCCTACAAGGACACCGCCGGTCCGGCCATCAACCCGCTGATCAAGATCATCAACATCGTGGCTCTGCTGCTGATTCCGTTCCTGGCCTGATCACGCATGGTTTTCCATGAAAAACCCCGCTTCGGCGGGGTTTTTCATGCGCCTACCACACGGCGGCCGGCACGATGCGCGATAATGCCGGTATGAATGCCGAAACTGCTTGCCACGATACCGTGACGAAACCCCTTTTAGACACCCTTCTGGACAAACTGGAGCAACAAAGAGGCCGGGAAATCCATGCCGGTGAATTGCTCGAGACCATGGGTCACCGTGGCTTCGGGTTCGCCTATGTCTTGTTTGGCATACTGGCCGCTGCCCTGCCGACCGGACTGTGCTCGCTGATGGCGTTGCCGATTCTGTTGTTTGCTTTGCAACAGCTGTTCGGCAGTACGCGTCCGAGTCTGCCGGCACGTTTCGATAACAAACGCTATTCCGCCGATGCCCTGCACGCCGGCATTCAACGGCGACGTAACTGGCTGGTGCAGCTTGAACGCTTTGCCAAACCGCGCTGGAAGATAATGACCCACGATATCATTTATCGGCTTGCAGCCCTGTGTTGTCTGGTGCTGGCTTTGGTCATCCTGGTTCCCGGACCGTTCACCAATATTCCGCCCGGAGTTGCCATTGCCTTGTTCGGTTTCGCCATGGCCGAACGCGACGGACTGCTGATGCTGATTTCATTTGTCGCCGGCATTATCGGTTTCATCATCGGCCTGTCTGCAGTCATCGCGACTGTCCTGCTGATCGGTAGCTGGATTGCGCAAAGCGGCGGATTACTCGGATAGCCCCTGCATCCGGCTGACTTGATTATTTCTCTGGCAGCAAAACGAACCAGTTGCGCTCCGTCCGAACCAGCCCGGACATGAGCGTGTGAAAGCGCCAGTGGACGCCTTTTCCTTCTCAACTGCCGGAGATGCAACTCAGGCAGCTTTGGCCATCTGATAGAGCTCGTCCTTCAGTTTCAGGCGTTTTTGCTTCAGTTCATGCAGGGTTTCATCATTTAGCGGCTCGATTTTTTCCTCATCGCGGATGATGCGCTGGTCGATGGCGTCATGCTCGGCAAGCAGGCGAGCGAAATGCTGGTTGCTGGCCTTGAGCGCATGGATTTTTTCGCTGAGTTCAGGAAATTCGGTGGCAAGGGAGTGCGAAAGCATGGACGTTTGCATGAAAAACTCCTTGTTGTAGATACTGCTGGAGGCAGTTTACCGCATATTCGGGCGTGAGCCTTGATTGAGATCATGCCACGCCTGTTATGTTGAGTGAATATTCAGTCTAGACGCGGTATCATGCTCGCCTTGCAATCATAAGGAGTAAGCCATGGGCCTGGACCTGGTACAGACCGGCAAAGACGTTCCGAATGAAGTGAACGTCATCATCGAAATTCCGAAAGACGCCGAGCCGGTGAAATACGAAGTGGATAAGACTACTGGCGCCATCTTCGTCGACCGCATCCTGTCGACGCCGATGCGCTACCCCTGTAATTACGGTTACATCCCGCACACGCTGTGCGGCGATGGCGATCCGGCCGATGTGCTGGTCATTCTACCGCTGCCGCTGGTGCCGGGCTCGGTCATCCGCTGCCGACCGGTCGGCGTCCTGCGCATGAAGGACGAAGCCGGGTCCGACGAGAAACTAGTGGCGGTTCCAATCGACAAGGTATTCGACGGCTACTCGCACATCAATGACATCGGCCAGGTGTCCCAGCACTGGCTCGACCGCATCGGCCATTTTTTTGAGCATTACAAGGATCTTGAAAAAGACAAATGGGTCAAGCTCGACGGTTGGGGCGGCGCTGAGGAGGCCAAACGCATCATCCGTGAGTCGGTGACCCGCTTCGAGGACGCACCAGAAAAACCGAATTTCTGAGCATGAAAAAACCGCCGGAAGGCGGTTTTTTAATGGCGGGTCTTGCTAGAATCGGGCAGATATGTTGGCCAGCTGTGAACCAGCATTTCCGACCAAGGAAACCTAATTCATCCACGCTCCTAAAGATCACTCATGCTTCGCCAAACCAGTTTCAAATTGATCTAATTGCATAAAATTTACTGCTAGCATCAAATAAATAGCGCAGCTTATACTGGAATTAAATAATGAAAATGCTAACAAAAATTAGTCGAATTGCCAAAAATATATATTTTGAGCTTTACTCATTTTCACGAAATCTATTGCTAATTAAAAATCGCAAAACAGATCAGAGGCGCAGATTAGACAGCTCAGTTTTAAACTGCGTTGTTTCATATAACAAATATGGTGGATACTGCATTCCAAAATCATCTTGCCATCGACCTGCGGCACGAGCAGTACTCAAAAAAAGAATCTGGGAGCCAAATACAATTCAGTATGTCATTGACAATTGTGGAGAAGGTGATGTTATTCACGCGGGTACATTTTTTGGTGATTTTCTGCCCGCATTTTCTCAGGCCATTGATTCAAGAGCCACAGTATGGGCATTCGAACCTAACATTGAAAGCTTCCGCTGTGCCGAAATAACCATCAATCTGAACGATATACAAAACGTTGAGCTTAGAAACACAGGGCTTGGTGAAAAATCTGATTTCTTGAGACTAGCAACCAAGGACGTTAACGGCGTGTCTCTTGGAGGCTCTAGTAGAATCTTGAATCATCAACCAACAAATGCCTCTGGAACAGAGGTAGTTCAAATCGTTACGATTGATGACACTGTTGAGCAAAATCGTCATGTTTCGATTATTCAGCTGGATGTTGAAGGGTATGAAAAACAAGCCCTAGCCGGTGCAATTCAAACCATCAATCGATGTAGGCCTATTATTATTCTTGAGATATTACCCGACAGCAACTTGCTTGACAGTGATTGGTTTAAGGACAACATTCTCGCACTTGGATATAGAAAAACAGGCGAAGTCCACAATAATTCAATTTTCCGTTGCAACACATAATGCAGTAAACGAATTAATTTTTCGTTCAAGTGAAATGCTTAATTTTTAATACTAGGGTAGATATTATCGCTTGAAACTATCAACTCCACTTATCAAGCATCTTCTGCACGCACCATCCTCAACCTGCTAATCTTGGACTTTCTCGTGTAGCGAGTACCGCACCATGGCCCGCCAATCCAAATTCCGCGCCTGTCCCCTGTGCGAAGCCATCTGCGGCCTCGAGCTGCAGTACGAAGACGGCCGGCTTGCGGCCATTCGCGGTGACGACGCTGATCCGTTCAGCCGCGGTCACATCTGCCCGAAGGGCAACGCCATCCTCGATCTGGAAAACGATCCCGACCGCCTGCGCCGTCCGATGCGGCGCGAGAACGGACAATGGCATGAAATCAGCTGGGACGAGGCCTTCGCATTTGCGGGGGAACGTCTGGCCGCTATCCAGGCCGAACACGGTGCTGCCGCGATCGGCACCTATCTCGGCAATCCGAACGTGCACCATTTCGGACACATCGCTTATTTGCCATCCCTGCTCAAACTGATCCGCAGCCCGAATGTATTCAGCGCATCCTCGGTCGACCAATGGCCGCATCAGCTGGTCAACGCGCAGATGTACGGCCATCAATTTCTGCTGCCGATTCCAGATATCGACCAAACTGATTATTTCCTGATGCTGGGCGCCAATCCAATCGCCTCCAACGGTAGCCTGATGACAGTGCCTGACGTGCGCACACGCATCAAGGCACTGACCGCGCGCGGTAAACTAGTGGTCATCGATCCGCGCCACACTGAAACCGCAGATCTGGCCAGCGAACATCATTTCATCACTCCCGCCGCCGACGTCTATTTTCTGATTGCATTCCTGCAGGCGTTGCAGGCGCACGGGACGCCTCGCTTGGCGGCCTACTCCGGTCAATTGCAGGGCTTCGAGGCCGCAATGGCAGCCATCGGTGCCTTCAACGTGCCCGAAGTCCAAGCACGGACCGGCATTCCGGCCGAAACCATCACCCGCATGGCGTCCGAGTTCTACCATGCAGAGCGCGCCGTCGCTTATGGCCGCATGGGCGTCTCAGTGCAGGCTCATGGCAGTCTGTGCCAATGGCTGCTGCAGCTGATCAATCTGTACACCGGCAATCTGGATAAACCCGGTGGTGCTTTGATCAATGACGCAGTGCTGCCGATTACCGGGCCTGGCACCTCACCCGGTGCGCGCGGTCGTTGGCAAAGCCGCGTGCGCAAACTGCCGGAATTCGCCGGCGAGCTGCCGGTCTCGGCCTTATGCGAGGAAATCAGCATATCCGGCCCGGGACAGATCCGCGCACTGATCACCAGCGCCGGGAATCCGGTGCTGTCCACGCCCGATGGCGGCGCATTGGACACGGCACTGTCCGGACTGGATTTCATGCTCAGCATCGATATCTACATCAATGAAAGCACGCGCCATGCCGATCTGATTCTGCCGCCGACATCCTTCCTGACCCAGGACCATTATGATTCGGTATTCAACGCATTTGCCGTACGCCGGGTGGCGCGTTTGAACCGCCCCGTACAGGAGCGTGCACCGGAAGAGCGCGCAGACTGGGAAATCATCAATGGTCTCGGCGCCGCCTTCGCCGCCGCCAGCGGTCGCGAATGGCGGACGCTGCCGCCACCGAAAGCACTCATCGCCGCCGGGCTGGCGCGTGGCAGCTCCGGCCTGAGCATAGCTGAACTGGAGGCCGCCGAACACGGTATCGATTTAGGACCGTTACGTCCTTCACTGCTGGAACGTCTGGAAACAGCAAGCGGATGCATTGAAGCGGCACCGGAATTGTTCATGCAGGCATTAGCCGAGCTGCAATCACAACCCTTACCTGAAATCGATGCGACTTCGCTGATGCTGATTGGCCGTAGGGACATACGCAGCAATAATTCCTGGATGCACAATGCGCCACGCTTAGTGAAAGGCAAGCCGCGTCATCAACTGCTGATGCATGCCGACGATCTGCAAAGCCGCCAACTGGTCGACGGACAGCAAGTGCGCGTTCGATCGAGCACCGGTGAAATCATTGTTGACGTAAAAGCCTGCAACGAACTGATGCACGGCGTTGTGTGCCTGCCGCATGGCTTCGGCCATCAGCGTGCCGGCCTGCAAATGCGCCGAGCGGAAGCCGTGGCCGGACCGAGCTACAACGATCTGACGGATATCGGAGTGCTGGATGGCCCATCCGGAAATGCCGCACTGAATGGCGTGCCGGTCTGGGTGGAATCCCTCTGACTGAAGCAGTTCAGGGGTCATAAACACCAAGCGAAATTGACTTTCTCTGTGTGCCCAATACTTCATTAAAAGAACAAGCAAACACATGTCGCTGCGATTTCGAGAAAGGTATTCTTGTGGTCGCTATCTACTTCCAGCCTGACAGCCACTGCTGTTTCATTGTGGTTCGTTCAGAACCTGCCAGACCGCACGTCCCAATGCTGCCAGAAATGGATAGCCGAGCGTTTCGTATTCATATTTATCGTCATTGAAGATACCATCAGCATTCACATACACATTCGCCGATAACAGACACTCGATATCAGATCGGTCAGCAGTGATGTATTCGACATCGGTGGCGAAACCATAGGCATTACCGACTTTTCCAATCAGATGCAAGCCATCGGGTTTCCGTACCTGGCTATCACCGATCATGAAGAAGCGCGCATAGCCGTCATGGTATTCGCTTTCAGGATATACCGGATCCCTGCTTTCGCGGGGCATCATCGCCATGATCCGGAGAATTTCACTGCGCATCACTTCGGGAATCACCCAGCGCTGGCGCACGGGCACCGATGCCGGATCGATCAATGCCTTCAGCATCTGTTGGGAATCGGCTAAGGTGATGAAGTTGGCTGCGGAAAAGTCATGCGGACCGGTTGCCAGCGTACCGTCATCGTGCAGGAATCCGGAGCCGGTCAGGGCACTGCCGAAAGGAAATCGGCGCACACTTCCGGTGCGCTCCGGAAATTCCGCCAACACCCTTCCACGTTCATCGCGGATCTGCCCGGCGCGCGTGCGGACATTCTCGCGCACCGGCGCGCTCATGCGGCTGATCAACCGGGCCGCCGGGTAACCGAGCGCGGCAAGGCGATCATGACTGGTATCGACGCCGAGAAAATCATACAGCCGGTTGAACGGCGGGTTTTCACTGATGGTAAAGATTCGGGTCAGGCTACGCGCTAGCGGTTCAAACGCAGGCTCCTGTTCCGGCCATTCACCGCCGATGGGCAACTGGGTGAATCCAATCTGCGCATTCAAATCAAACCCGAGGGCGGCCATCCGCTCACAAGCCAGAAGCGCCATCGGCAGTTTGGAGACGCTGCCGGTGCTGAACCAACGCTCGGGCATCAGCTGCCAGCTATGTTTGTACCACTGGCTACCCTGCCGCCGATATTGGCAAAGAATCTGGATACGGTACTCAGGATTGCTGGCCATGGCGGAGAAAGGATTCGGCATGGCGGCGAACACCTGTGCCCAGAATGGATCATTTGCACGGATATGGGTGCTTGCCAGAGCCAAGGGCAGCCCCGCGCCGAATTGCAGTAATGTGCGTCGTTTCATGGACTTATCTTAAGCCAAATGACATGAATACGTTTGCATTTTCCTTGCTCCACAGGGGTATGGATTCTACACTGACTATGGTTTCAATGACGCCGGCGTGGCGTTATTCCCACAATAACGAACAGCCCGCCTGCCAAACTATGAATGACGCCGCATCCCCGCTGGATATCCATACCCGTGACGCTCTGCAAAACGCGGTACTGAACCGTTTCAACCATCTTGTCGCGCAACAGCACGGACCTCTGGATGCGCGTGAAGCGCTCCGTCTGGCGGCAGAAGCCTGCCGTGAAGAACTGGCGATACGTTGGGCGGCTACCCAGAAAGCTGATGCCGTTCGCGGCATACAGGTCGCATGCCGCCGCGTGCATTACCTTTCGATGGAATTCCTGATGGGGCGCGCACTCGGCAATGCCCTGGCAGCACTCGGAATCGAACCCTTGCTCCGCAGCATCATGGCAGAACGCGGCATTGATTGGAGCGAGATCCTGGAAGGTGAAGCCGATGCCGCGTTGGGCAACGGCGGTCTCGGCCGGCTTGCGGCCTGCTTTCTGGATGCCTTTGCCGAACTGGAACTGCCCTCTTTCGGATACGGACTGCGTTACCGCTTCGGCATGTTCAAACAGACCACATCGGACGGCGTGCAGGTGGAAGCTGCGGATGACTGGCTGCGCAATGGCACACTCTGGGATATCGAACGCAGCAGCATTGAATACCGCGTGGGTTTCGGCGGACGGGTGGAGTCCACACACGCCGGTGGCCGGCTGGAAAGCGACCGCAGTGGGGGCCGCCAGTGGGTTCCGTCCGAGCGCGTGCGTGCCCGTGCTTTCGATTTCATCGTGCCGGCGCATCACAGCTCACGGGTGTCCACGCTCCGTCAATGGCAGGCTCTGCCCGAGCAGGCGGTTGATTTCCAGGCGGTTGTGCGCGGGGACTATGCCGCGGCGGCGGAACCGGAATGGCAGGCCGACACCCTGAATTGGGTACTTTACCCCGATGACAGCCACACCGCCGGACGCGAACTGCGGCTTCGCCAGGAAGCTTTCTTGGTCAGCGCCTCGCTGCAGGATCTGTTGCAGCGCCATTTGGCCGAATTCGGTACGCTTGACTCACTTGGGCGTCACAACGCCATCCATCTGAACGATACCCATCCGGCATTGGCGCCGGCTGAACTGATGCGCCTTCTAGTGGACGAGCATGGCATGAAATGGGATGACGCCTGGCGTGTCACCCGCGAGGCGGTGTCATATACCAATCACACCTTGATGCCGGAAGCCTTGGAAACCTGGCCGGTGGCCTTGATGGAATCCCTGCTACCACGGCACCTGGAAATCATCTACGACATCAACTATTGGTTCCTGGCTGATGTGCGGGCACGCTTCCCGGACGACGAGGAACTCGCCAAACGTGTCTCGCTGATCGATGAAAGCGGTATCCGCCATGTGCGCATGGCCTCACTGGCGGTGGTCGCATCGCATCGCGTCAATGGCGTGGCGGCGCTGCATTCGCAGTTGATGGTCGATACCATCTTCGCGGACTACGCCCGCCTGTTCCCGGAACGTTTCCACAATGTCACCAATGGCGTCACCCCGCGCCGTTGGCTGCAGCAGGCGAACCCCGGCCTGTCCACACTACTCGATGCCCGTATCGGCACCGGCTGGCGTCGCGATCTGGACGGACTGAAAGCCCTGCGCGCGCAGGCCGACGATCCGGCACTCGGCCAAAGTCTCGGCCTGATCAAATTCGCCAACAAAACACGGTTGGCAGAACGCATTCTGCACGAAACCGGCATCCGTATCGACTGCCGTTCACTGTTCGATGTGCAGATCAAGCGAATCCATGAATATAAACGCCAGTTGCTGAATCTGCTGCATGTGGTCGCTCGCTACCAGGCCATGCTCGCCAATCCGGCCGGCCCGGACGGTAAGGGCTGGCAGGCACGGACGGTCATCATCGCCGGCAAGGCGGCCTCAGCCTATCACACCGCCAAGCAGATCATCCGTCTGGCGCACGACATCGGCCGCATCATCAACGCCGACGAGCGCCTACAGGGCCGCCTGAAACTGGTGTTTCTGCCCAATTACGGTGTCAGTCTGGCCGAGGCCATCATTCCGGCGGCCGACCTGTCCGAACAGATTTCCACCGCCGGCACCGAAGCCTCGGGAACCGGCAACATGAAGTTCGCATTGAACGGCGCGCTGACCATCGGTACCTGGGATGGCGCCACTATCGAAATGGCGGAAGCCATCGGAGAATCGGACGTGTTCGTTTTCGGCCACCGCGCCGATGGTATCGAAAAACTGCGCGATCTCGGATATCTGCCACTGCAGATCGCCCAGCATAATCCGGCCCTGCATGCAGTGCTCGACGCCATTGGCCGCGGCGTATTCAACCCGGGGGAACCGACACGCTACAAAGCCCTGATCGATGACCTGATCGGACGCGACCGTTACTTCCTACTCGCTGATTTCGCCGACTACGTAGCCGCGCAGCAGCGTGTGGATGCACTCTATGCACAGCCGGAACGATGGCAGGCTGCTGTCGCCCGTAATATTGCCGGCATGGGTAGCTTCTCTGCCGACCGCACCATCCGTGACTATGTGACCCGCGTCTGGTCCCCTGCCAGCCTGGATTCCGGCACGCAGCATGCTTGAGGCGCGCGACGCCGTCGATCTACTTGCGGCGAACCATGCCGACCCCTTCGCCGTACTCGGCCTGCATGCCGCTGCCGATGGCCGGCTCTGGCTGAGATCCCTACTACCGGGCGCGGAACAGGTCAGTGTGATCGATGCGGCCAACGGAAAGACGCTCTGCAATCTCCGGCTACGCCATCCCGAGGGTCTGTTCGAAGGCGCCATTCCGCGACGGCACAAACCGTTTGCATACCGGCTGCGTATCCGCTGGCCGCAGGGCGAAACCGAGCTGGCTGACGCTTATGCATTCGGTCCGCAGCTCGATGACCATGATCTGGAGCAACTCCGGGACGGCAATCACTCCGCAGCCTATGCGGTACTCGGCGCACACCCGCAGCATATCGATGGCATCGACGGTGTGCGTTTCGCAGTATGGGCGCCGAATGCACGCCGGGTCAGCACAATCGGCACATTCAATCTCTGGGATGGCCGCCGGCATCCAATGCGTCTGCGTCATACAGCGGGTGTCTGGGAAATCTTCATTCCGCATGCCGGCATCGGCGATCTGTACAAATTCGAAATCATTGCCGCTGATGGCAGCCTGCTGCCGGCCAAGGCCGATCCCTATGCGCGCGCTGCCGAACTGCGTCCCGGAACCGCCAGTCGGATCGTGTCCTTGCCGGAACCAAAGGCATTGCCGGCAGAACGCATCGCCGCGAATCAGCGCGAAGCTCCGATTAGCGTGTATGAAGTGCATGCCGGATCCTGGCGCAAAGGTGCGGACGGCGAATTCACGCAATGGGATGAACTGGCTGAAACCCTCCCAGCGTATGCGGCATCGCTGGGCTTCACTCATCTACAGCTGATGCCGATCGGTGAACATCCGTTCGACGGCTCCTGGGGCTACCAGAGCCTTGGCCTGTTCGCGCCGAGCGCACGCTTCGGTCCGCCCGAGGGCTTTGGCCGCTTCGTCGCCGCCTGCCATGCACGTGGCCTGGGCATACTGTTGGACTGGGTGCCGGCACACTTTCCGATTGACGCCCATGGTTTGGCGCAGTTCGATGGCTCGGCGCTTTACGAATACGCCGATCCGCGCGAGGGCTGGCATCACGATTGGAACACGGCCATCTACAATTTCGGTCGCAATGAAGTCCGTAATTTCCTGAGCGCTAGTGCCCGCTACTGGATCGAGCGCTGGGGCGTCGATGGTCTGCGTGTCGATGCGGTCGCCTCAATGCTTTACCGCGACTATTCACGCAAGTCCGGCGAGTGGCTGCCGAATGCCTTTGGTGGCCGTGAGAATCTGGAAGCGATATC
>NZ_JBIKSE010000031.1:0-19909 GCF_044348765.1 Arenimonas sp. | reverse complement strand
TTGGCACTGGCCGGCGATGCGCATTACGTTCGGATACGGTGTCATGTCGAGATTGAAGCGCGCGGCCGCGAACACATGCGGCACCAGGAAGCATTCAGCCAGGCCCGGGTTGTCACCGACAGTGAAGCTGCTGCCATGGGGATTATTCGCCAGTTGCGTTTCGATATTGCCGAAATTCACTGCCAGCCAATGCCGAACCCAGGCGTTGCGGGCGTCCTCATCCAGACCATGCGTATGCTGCAGATGCTGGAGCACGCGCAGGTTCATCAGCGGCTGTCCTTCCGAGGCGATATACAACGCTAGTCCGCGTACGAAGGCGCGCGCCAGTGGTTTGGCCGGAAGTAGGCGCGGCTCAGGAAATACGTCGTCGAGATATTCGATGATGGCCAGCGATTGGCCGATGGCATGGCCGTCATGGATCAAGGTCGGGACCAACTGCTGCGGGTTGAGCGCGCGGTAGGCCTCGTGATACTGTTGACCGCCGTCTTCCAGAAGATGCACAGGCACGATGCGGTAATCTAGGCCTTTCAGGTTCAGTGCGATGCGGGCACGGTAGCTGGCGCTGGAGCGCCAGTAGTGATAGAGCACCAGATCGGGTTCGGCCATGGCTCAGGCTCCGGAGGCAGTGATTTTCTGTTCGATGGCGCCGAACACGCTGGCGCCATTGCGGTCATTCATCTCGATACGCACGACATCACCGAACTTCATGAACGGCGTGCTCGGCTTGCCGTCGCGCAGGGTTTCCACGGTACGCCGCTCGGCGAAACAGGATGCGCCCAGCGTGGTGTCTTCATTGGCCACGGTTCCGGAACCGATGATGGTGCCGGCCGACAGCGGCCGGGTCTTGGCGGCATGCGCGATCAGCTGGGCGAAATTGAACTGCATGTCGACGCCCGCTTCCGGCGCGCCGAACCACTCGCCATTGATGTGGGTCAGCAGGGCCAGATGCACCTTGCTGTCCCGCCAGGCATCGCCGAGCTCGTCGGGGGTGACGAACACCGGGCTAAGCGCCGAGCGCGGTTTCGATTGCAGGAAGCCGAAGCCCTTGGCCAGCTCGTCGGGAATCAGGTTACGCAGCGATACGTCGTTGACCAGACCGATCAGCTGGATGTGGCCGGCGGCCTGTTCCGGGCTGACCGCCATCGGCACGTCATCGGTGACCACCACCACTTCCGCTTCCAGATCGATGCCGAAGGCTTCACTCGGCACCAGCACCGGATCGCGCGGGCCATAGAAACCGGCCGACACCGCCTGATACATCAGCGGATCGGTATAGAAACTTTCCGGCACTTCCGCGCCACGGGCCTTTCGCACTCGCGCCACGTGCGGCAGATAGGCGCTGCCGTCGACGAATTCGTAAGCGCGCGGCAGCGGGGCGGCCAGCGCGGTAGTGTCGAGGGCAATCACGTCTTCAGCGTCGATGGTCTGCACGTTGATATGGTTGATCGCTTCATACACGCGGTTCAGGCGCGGTGCCGACGACTGCCAATCTTCCAGCGCGCGTTGCAGGGTCGGCGCGATGGCCGGCACCGGCACCGCACGTTGCAGGTCTTTCGAGACCACCACCAGCGTGCCGTCGCGGCCGCCTTGTTTCAGGGAAGCGAGTTTCATGCGTTATCCGGAGTGAAGTTTTTGCGCAGACCTTGCCAGCAGGATTGGTAGTCGCGCTGGCGGCTGGTACATTGTAGCGCCTGCTGCGTGGGCGCAAACATGGCACGGGATTCAAACATGAAGGCCATGGTACCGGTGATGATATCGGGGTTACTCAGATCGGCCCTGGAGGCCTTGTCGAAGGTGGCGGCGTCCGGACCATGCGCGCTCATCGCGTTGTGTAGCGACGCCCCGCCTGGCACGAAGCCCTCGGCTTTGGCATCGTATACGCCGTGGATCAGACCCATGAATTCGCTGGCGATGTTGCGGTGGAACCACGGCGGACGGAAGGTGTCCTGTGCTACCAGCCAGCGCGGCGGAAAGATCACGAAATCCAGACTGCTGGTGCCGGCGGTGTCACTCGGCGAATACAGCACCAGGAAGATGCTCGGATCCGGATGATCGTAGCTGATCGAACCGATGGTGTTGAAGCGGCGCAGATCGTATTTGTAGGGCGCGTAATTGCCATGCCAGCCGACCACATCCAGCGGCGAATGCCCGATCGGGGCGCGCCAGAGCCGGCCCTGGAATTTGTTGAGCAGTTCGAAATCGCCCTCGCGGTCTTCGTAAGCGGCAACGGGATACAGAAAGTCGCGCGGATTGGCCAGACCGTTGGAACCGATCGGGCCCAGATCCGGCAGGCGCAGCAGTGCGCCGTAGTTTTCAGCCACATAACCGGTGGCACTGCCGTCCGACAGATCTACGGCGAAGCGGATGCCGCGCGGAATCACCGCGATTTCCTGCGGTTCGATGGCGAGCACGCCCATTTCGGTGCGCAGACGCAGACGTCCGGCCTGCGGCACGATCAGCATTTCGGCATCGGTGTTGCTGAAGAAACGGCCGTGCATGTCGGCATTGGCGGCATAACGGTGCACGCCCACGCCGGCATTGCCGCACATGGCGAACAGGCCGCCGATGAAATCGGTGCCCGGCGTAGCGGCCGGCAGCGGCGACCAGCGCAGCTGGTTCGGATCGGCCGGCAGTTCCGCGAAGCGGTTGTGGAAGGCCGTTTCCGGCAGTAGTTCGAAGCTGCCATGCAGCGCAGCCGGGCGGATGCGGTAGAACCAGGTGCGGCGGTTGCTGTGCCGGGGCGCGGTGAACGCGGTGCCGCTCAGCTGCTCGGCATACAGGCCGTGCGCCACCCGCTGCGGCGAATTGCGGCCCTGCGGCAGCGTGCCAGCCAGCGCTTCGGTGGCGAATTCATTGCCAAAACCGGATTGGTAATCGAGCGTCATGGCCGGACCCTTACAGCACGCCGCGGCGGATCTGGTCGCGCTCAATGGATTCGAACAGGGCCTGGAAGTTACCTTCTCCGAAGCCTTCGTTGCCCTTGCGCTGGATGATCTCGAAGAAGATCGGACCGACCGCGTTCTGGGTGAAGATCTGCAGCAGCTTGCGCTGCTTGGTTTCCAGATCGGCGTCGATCAGAATCTTGTTGCGGCGTAGGCGTTCCAGATCTTCGCCGTGATTCGGAATGCGCACATCGACGGCTTCGAAATAAGTGTCGGGTGTGTCCAGGAATTTCACGCCGGCGGCGATCATCTTCTCGACTGTGGCATAGATGTCGTCGGTGAAACAGGCGATGTGCTGGATACCCTCGCCGTTGTAGGTTTCCAGATATTCATTGATCTGTGATTTGGGATCCGAGGACTCGTTCAACGGAATGCGCACCATTCCGTCAGGGGCGGTCATCGCCTTCGACAGCAGGCCGGTCTTGGCGCCCTTGATGTCGAAGTAGCGGATTTCTCTGAAGTTGAACAGCTTCTCATAGTATTCCGACCACTTGGCCATGTTGCCGACGTACAGGTTATGGGTCAGGTGGTCGATGAAGGTCAGCCCGAAGCCCTTGGGCTTCATCTCGGCACCCGGCAGCCATTCGTAATCCGGATCGTGGATGGTACCTTTCTCATCGTAGCGGTCAACGATATACAGCATGCAGCCACCGATGCCTTCGATGACCGGCGCGGCCACGGCCTTGGTGAGCTCCTTATGGGTGACCGGCGTGGCGCCGTTTTTCAGCGCCTGCATGCGTGCCCATTCGGCCAGCTTGTTGACGCGGATGGCGAAACCGCAGGCGCTGGGGCCGTGCGCGGCGGCGAAATCGGCGGCGAACGAGTCCGGATCTTCGTTAATCAGGAAAGTGCAGTCGCCCTGCCGGTAGGTGGTGATGGCGCGGGTCTTGTGGCGGGCCACCGGCACGAAGCCGAGCATACGGAAATAGTCGTGCAGCTGCTGGGCCTGGCCGGCCGGAGCGGCGAACTCAACGAACTCGAAACCGTCGATGCCCATCGGGTTTTCGAAGGTGACGCGGGAATTTTCGACTTGGGCGTTCATGCAGGGTCCTTTACAGCGGTTACGGATGCGTTAATATAGTTTCAATTGAAACCAATTGCAAGCCACCATGCCCAGCCCCAAACCCCATGCCGAACTCCGGCTTGAACGCTTCCTGCCCTACCGCCTGTCAGTACTGTCGAACCGGGTCAGCCAGGATATCGCCCGGCTGTATTCGGCGCGCTTCAACCTGTCCATCACCGAATGGCGGGTAATGGCGGTGCTGGGCCACGAACGCGGCCTGAGCGCCAACACCGTGGCCGAGCGCACGGCCATGGACAAGGTGGCGGTGAGCCGAGCGGTTTCGGCGCTGATGGGCAAGAAGTTCCTGAACCGGCAGACCGACCCTACCGATGCCCGACGATCCAGCCTGGCGCTCAGCGCGAAGGGCTATGCGGTGTTCGACCAGATCGTGCCGCTGGCGCTGGCCTATGAACGAAAGATTCTGGCGCATCTGGCGCCGGAGGCGCAGAACACTCTGCTGGCGATACTCAATACGCTGGAAGCGGCGGAGTTGGCCGAGAAGCTGGGGGCTGAATAATTCGGGTTGACGGAATTTTCGGTGCGCCGTTTAATGTCTTCTCACGGTGATTTTGCCGTCTAATAGCAGTTAGGCGTTGGAGACCCATGGAGCCTATCCTCATCCTTGCAAATATTAGTGCGGTTGCGACGACTCTTCTCGGCTTGCTCGGCCTGTTTCTTCCCGACAAGGCCGCCGCCTTCGTGAGCATCTCTCCAGTCGGCTTGAATGGACGATCAGAGATACGCGCAACCTACGGTGGCTTATTCGTTGCGCTTGGTGTCGCATGCATCGTCGCGCAGGCCGAGATGGCGTTCATGGTCGCGGGAATTGCCTGGCTCGGCGCATCCGTTGGGCGTGTCTACTCGGCACTTGTTGACCGCAATAGCGATATCAAGAACATCGGTGGCATTGCGCTTGAGGCTGGCGTGGGTACTCTTTTGGTTTTTCCAAAATGGTTCGCCTAACTAATCGCTCAAGCGGACAGCCACTCCTAAACTTGGTTAAACTTAACTTAGTCGGCGGCGGCATTTCGCCAAGCTGGGTGATTGTCTGAACGTTTGATATTTAGAGTAAAATTCCGCTTTGTTAGCCTTAATGGATAAAGGTGAAAATAATGTCTGATTCGATAAAACAAAAACAGGGCTGGCTGAATCGCGGCTTGAATGCGATTGAGCACGTCGGCAACCGCCTGCCTGACCCGGCAATGTTGTTTGCGCTGTTTATGGTAGCGGTTTGGCTTTTGTCTGCCTGGCTTTCCACGGTCACTTTTGCAGAAATCGATCCGCGCACCCAGCAGGCCTTTGCGGTAAAAAACATGCTGTCGGGAGCGGCGCTTACCGAGTTTATGGCGAACCTGGTTCCTACTTTCGTCAATTTCCCGCCATTGGGCGTGGTGCTGGTTGCAATGCTGGGACTGGGTGTGGCTGAACACACCGGTTTCATTGGCGCTGGTCTGCGCTCAATCCTGGCTGTCACGCACCGCCGCTTATTGACCCCGGTCCTGATTGCTGTCGGCGTGTTGTCGCATGTCGCGGTGGATGCCGGCTATGTTCTGGTGATTCCACTGGGAGCGGTTATTTTTTATGCCGCAGGCCGTCACCCTCTGGCTGGTATTGCAGCGGCGTTTGCGGGTGTGTCAGGGGGGTTTTCCGCCACCTTATTCATTCCATCCAGCTTGGACCCCATGCTGGCAGGCCTAACGCAGGCCGCAGCGCATCTTTCTTCGGAGCCGGGTGCTGCAGCGCTGGTGATTAACCCCTTAAATAATTTTATTTTTACAACAGCTTCTACTTTCCTGATTATCGCCATCGGCTGGGCGCTTACCGATCTGGTCATCGAACCACGTTTACGGAACACGCCGGTCGATGGCGACCCGGCAGCGTTGCCGAAGCTGGACAGTTTGTCCGCGCAAGAACGAAAAGGCCTGATATGGGCTGTCATCGCCATGCTCATCAGCATCGCAATATTGGCTCTCAGCGTTCTGCCTGCTGATTCTTCATGGCGCGCACCCACCGGAGAAATTGCTGTTGCTTCCGCACCTGTGATGCGCTCGATTGTGGCTTTGATCTTTGTATTTTTCCTGATACCCGGCATCGTGTATGGCGTGGTTTCAGGCAGTGTCAGCACTCACCATGACATTGTAAAAGGCATGAGCAAATCCATGAGCGGCATGGGATATTACATCGTTATGGCGTTTTTCTGCGCGCAATTCATCTACGCGTTTGGCCAATCTAACCTTGGCGCATTATTTGCTATTAAAGGCGCTAATGCTCTGAAAGAAATGAACCTGCCCATGGGCGTAACCTTGGTCGGCATCGTTTATCTAACGGCCTGCGTTAATTTGCTGGTGGGCTCTGCTTCTGCAAAATGGGCATTGATCGGTGCCGTCATGGTGCCGATGCTGATGCAGCTCGGCGTATCGCCCGATTTAACCCAGGCCGCTTATCGTGTGGGCGATTCTTCAACCAATATCATCACGCCACTGATGCCGTACTTCCCCTTGATTGTGGTGTTCTGCCAGCGTTATGTTAAAAACACCGGCATAGGCACGCTAATTGCCATGATGTTGCCGTACTCCATCGCACTACTCGTACTCTGGACGGCATTCTTGCTTGGATTTTGGTGGCTGGACATCCCGCTAGGAATTGGCTCGCATTATTCTTTTCCGTCACCTGCAGGCGGTTAAAAAGCCCATCCGAGCCACGAGAATAAAGCATTCAAGCGGACAGCCGCCCCGAAAATTTTTTAAACTAGACTTACCCATGGCGGCTGCCTCTTAATTCAATTGTTAGGCACCTTTAACACAAGGATTTGTCATGCAAATATCCAACATCCCATTCGGCA
Source organism: Arenimonas sp. (assembly GCF_044348765.1). Taxonomy (GTDB): domain Bacteria; phylum Pseudomonadota; class Gammaproteobacteria; order Xanthomonadales; family Xanthomonadaceae; genus Arenimonas. Next base: position 13,062 of record NZ_JBIKSE010000031.1, on the reverse strand, counting down.
TCACCGATTGGTCAACGGTCGAACGTACTGAGCACAAAGGTGAAATTGGACTGGCTTATTGGCGCACTCAGAATTTCGGAAATGTTCGTGTTCGTTTCGTTGAGTACACACCCGGCTATCTCGCAGATCATTGGTGCGTGAAAGGCCACATACTTTTGTGCACCGAAGGCGAACTCCATGCAGAGTTAGAGGACGGTCGCAAATTCGTTCTCACCGCAGGCATGAGTTACCAAGTTGCCGATAATGCTGAACCGCACCGGTCCTCTACGGCGGTTGGGGCAAAGCTTTTCATCGTCGATTAGGGAAACGGCGCCTAACCCATCATTCCAAGGGACGCGCCGCGATGAAGCTGCGTCGCGCTCCTGAATTCAAACATTAGGCCCACAAGGAATGCTCATGCGATACTTGGTAACAGCGATGCTTGTTGTCGTAGCCATCATTCACCTGCTACCGCTTTCGGGGGTGCTTGGCGGCGAACGGCTTGCTGCGCTCTATGGCTTGCCCTTCAACGACCCCAACCTTGCCATCCTCATGCGCCATCGCGCCGTACTCTTCGGTCTTCTTGGCCTGTTTCTTCTCTTCGCCGCCTATCGCCCCCAATACCAGGCAATCGCGTTCATCGCCGGCTTTGTCAGCGTTGTGTCTTTTCTGTGGCTGGCGTGGTCTGTGGGCGGCTACAATACCCAGGTGGCACGCGTTTTCATGGCGGACATCGTTGCACTTGCCTGCCTCATCATTGGTTTCCTGGCATATCTGTACGTACAACAACACAAGAGCTAATTATTTGTTGCAGTTCACTGTCATCTGCCTTAGCTGAAAGACTCTTAAAGCATTCAACTAAAATCGATAACAGTCTGATGGGTTTAGCAGTCCATGCAATCTGGAGCGGGTGATGGGAATCGAACCCGCATCTTGAGCTTGGCAAGCCCAGGCAATGCCATTGAACGACACCCGCATGCACTTGGATTCTAAAATAAAAAAGCGGCCCGAAGGCCGCTTTGCGTTTTACCCTGCAGACGGCGCTTACTTCACGCCGTACATCAGTTTGTTGATCAGCGGTGCCGCCAGGAAGAACAGCACGGCAATCACGATGCCCAGGATGAACAGCTGGTTGAAGGTGCTGGCGTACTGCAGCAGCGAGCTGGCGCTCTCGCCCTCGGCGTTGCCGCCCGAGGCGATCGCGGCGATGCGGCCGGCGACGAAGTTGGCCATCGCGATGGACAGGAACCAGCCGCCCATGGCCAGGCCCGTTTCCTTGGGCATCGCCAGCTTGGTCACCATGGCCAGGCCGATCGGCGACAGGCACAGCTCGCCCATGGTGTGGATCAGGTAGGTCAGGGCCAGCCAGACCCAGCTGATCTTGCCGCCGGCGTCCACGAAGTTTTCGATGGCGAACACCAGCACGTAGAAGCCCAGTGCCGCGCCAGCCATGCCGTAGGCGAACTTGCGCGGGATGGACGGGTTCCAGTCGGCCTTGTCGAGCTTGATCCACAGCGTGGCGAACACCGGCGCCAGCAGGATGATGAACACCGGGTTGACCGATTGGAACACTTCGAAAGTCGGGGTCCAGCCGAGGATGGACACGTCCGGCATCTTCACGAAGTCCTGCGCCAGGAAGGTCAGCGAAGAACCGGCCTGCTCGAACAGCGCCCAGAACAGGATGTTGGCCACGAACAGGATCAGCATGGCGATGTAGCGGTGCAGCTGCACCTTGTCGCCGCTGCGCACGCCGCTGTAGACGAAATAGGCCACCAGCGCCAGCATCATGCCGATCAGCAGCACGCCCAGGATGTCGCTCTTGCTGAGCAGGTAGTACACCGGGATAACCATCACGGCCGCGGCCAGCAGCACCTGGATGACGGGCGCGAAACCCTTCTTGCCTTCCGGCGCGGTGCCCACGTGGCCGAGCCAGCCTTTCAGCAGTTGGAATACCATCAGGCCGAGAATCATGCCGATGCCGGCCGAGAAGAAGCCCCAGCGGTAACCGTAGGTCTGGCCGATCCACGAGGCGCAGATGAACGGCGCGAAGAACGCGCCGGCGTTGATGCCCATGTAGAAAATGGTGAAGCCCGAGTCGCGGCGCACGTCGCCCGGCGCGTACAGCTTGCCCACCATGGTGGAGATGTTGGGCTTGAACAGGCCGTTGCCCACCACGATCACGGCCAGGCCGATGACGAAGGTGGTGAGGTCGGGCGCCATCAGCATGAAGCTGCCCACGGCCATCAGGGCGCCGCCGAGCATGATCGAGCGTTGATAGCCGAGGATACGGTCGGCCACGAAGCCGCCGGCAATACCGGTCATGTACACCAGGGAGGTGAAACCGCCGTAGGTCAGGCTGGCTTCGGCGCGGGCACCATCGCCCAGATGCGCGAAAAACGCCGCCGCGATATGCACTGCCAGCATGGCGCGCATGCCGTAATACATGAAGCGTTCCCAGAATTCGCTGGCGAACAGATTCCATAAGGCTTTCGGATGGCCGAGGAACTCGCCGGCCGGTGGCGGCATGAAGCCGTCTTTGTTCTCAACTGCTCCGCTCATGCGGACTCTCCCTTGCTTTGTTTTAATGGTGGAACGGTGGCTTCATCATAATTAAAACGCCGTCGATTGACAGCATTTTTTCGGAAAAAAGACGCAATTGCCTGTAAATCAGGCGGATTTCAGCCGATACGGGTGCGTACTTCGAACAATTCCGGGAAAAAGCTCAGGTCCAGCGCTTTCTTCAGGAAGGCCACGCCGGACGATCCGCCAGTGCCGGGCTTGTAGCCGATGATGCGTTCGACGGTTTTCAGGTGGCGGAAGCGCCACTGCTGGAAATTGACCTCGATATCGACCAGCTGCTCGCAGAAATGATAGGCCTCCCAGTTCGCCTCGGTGTTTTCGTAGATGCGCTCGAAAGCGACGACAACTTCCTCCCGGCGCTCGTAGGGCTGCGACCAGTCGCGGTTCAGGCATTCGGCCGGAATGGCATGGCCGCGCCGCGACAGATGGCGCAGGAATTCGTCGTACAGGCTGGGCGCGTTCAGGGTATCGGTCAGGTGCCGATGGATCTCCGGATCGTAATCGAACACCTTCACGTAATGCGCGTTTTTATTGCCGAGCAGGAACTCGATTTCCCGGTACTGGTGCGACTGGAATCCCGAGGACGCGCCGAGCACGCTGCGGAACTGCATGTAGTCGCTCGGGGTCAGGGTTTCCAGCACTGACCACTGCTCAGTCAGCTGTTTCTGGATGTGCTTGATGCGTGCCAGCATCTTCTGACAGGGACCGAGGTCATCTTCGCGCAACTGGACCAAAGCCGCCCGCAGCTCGTGGATGACCAGCTTCATCCACAACTCAGAGGTCTGGTGCTGGATGATGAACAGGGTTTCATCGTGCACCGGCGGATCCGACAAGGGATGCTGTGCACTCAGGATCCGGTCTAGACGCAGATAGCCGCCGTAACTCATGCGGTCCGTGAAGTCGGTGGTGATGCCGTCTTCAAGCGGGCGTTGGTTGCTGGGTTCGGTCATGGCAGGCTCACGGTTTCTTAACCTCGTCAGTTTAACTTATCGGCTACACTATTTCCGATCCCGGCGGGATGCCCTGCCACAGCTTCCAGGAGCCCTGTATGGAATCCGGCGTACGTTTCGAAATCGATTACCTGCAGTACATGGATGCCGACGGCGGCATCGTCAATCCCGACCTTCCCGACTTTGCCCGCGACCGCACGCAGCTGGTTGATCTGTACAAGGAAATGCTGAAGGTCCGCTGCTTCGATGCCAAGGCGGTGGCCCTGCAGCGTACCGGAAAACTCGGCACCTATGCCAGCTGCCTCGGCCATGAAGCGGCCCACATCGGCATCGGTACCAGTCTGCAGATCGACGACGTGTTCGCACCCAGCTACCGCGAATACGGCGCCCAGTTCGCCCGTGGCGTGAAACCGCGCGAAGTACTGATGTACTGGGGCGGCGATGAACGCGGCAATGATTTCTCCGGCCCGGCTCATGATTTCGCCTGGTGCGTGCCGATCGCCACCCAATGCCTGCATGCCGCCGGCTCCGCGCTGGCCTTCAAGCTGCGCGGCGAGGCGCGCGTGGCGTTGGCCTGCGTCGGTGACGGCGGCTCGTCGAAAACCGATACCTACGCCGCCATCAATTCAGCCGGCGCGTACGGATTGCCGTTCGTGCTGTGCATCATCAACAACCAATGGGCCATCTCCGTGCCGCGCACGGCGCAGACCGGCGCCAAAACCCTGGCCCAGAAAGGACTGGCTGGTGGATTGGAATGCCTTCAAGTCGACGGCAACGACATCATCGCGGTCAAAGCCGCGGTGGCGCATGCGGTCAAGCGCGCGCGCCACGGCCATGGCGGCACCGTGCTGGAACTGATCACCTACAGATTGTCCGACCACACCACGGCCGACGACGCGCGCCGCTACCGTGACGACGAACAGGTCAAGGCGGCTTGGCAGCGCGAACCGGTCAAGCGCCTGAAAACCTATCTGCTGGCGCAGGGCTGGTGGAGCGAAGACGAGGAAACCGCCTGGATCGCCGAATCCAATGCCTGGGCCGATGCCGAGGTGGACGCCTATCTGGCCACCGCCGTGCAGCCGGTGCAAGCGATGTTCGATTACCTGTATGCCGAACTGCCGCATGATGTCGCCGAACAGCGCGAACAGGCGCTGGCCTGGGAGAAACGCTGATGGCCGCCATCACCCTGATCGAAGCCCTGACCCAAGCGATGGCCTATGAAATGCGCCGCGACCCGAGCGTGCTGGTGCTCGGCGAAGACGTTGGCATCAACGGCGGCGTATTCCGCGCCACCTCCGGCCTAATTCAGGAATTCGGGCCCGAGCGCATCCTCGATACGCCGCTGGATGAAACCACCATCGCCGGACTGACTGTCGGTCTGGCCGCACAGGGCATGAAGCCGATCGCCGAAGCGCAGTTCGACGGCTTCATGTATCCGATGGTTGATCACATCATCTGCCACGCCGCCCGCCTGCGTTATCGTACCCGCGGCCGCATGAGCTGCCCGATGGTACTGCGTGTACCCTGGGGCGGTGGCATTCGCGCTCCGGAACACCACAGCGAAGCCAACGAGGCCATTTTCACCAATGTGCCCGGTCTGCGCGTGGTCATGCCGAGTTCGCCCCAGCGCGCTTACGGCCTGCTATTAGCTGCGATCCGCGATCCCGACCCCGTTATTTTTTTCGAACCCAAACGCATCTACCGGCAATACAAGGAAGAAGTACCGGATGACGGCGAAGCGTTGCCTCTGGATGTCTGCTTCGTGCTGCGCGAGGGCAGCGATGTAACCCTGGTCACCTGGGGCTCGCAGGTCAAAGAAACGCTGGAAGCCGCCGATGCCCTGGCCAAAGAGGGTATCAGCACGGAAGTGATCGATCTGGCCACGGTCAAACCGCTCGACTTCGACACCATCCACGAGTCGGTGAAAAAGACCGGGCGCTGCGTGATTGTGCATGAAGCGCCGCGTACCGCCGGTTTCGGCGCCGAAATCGCTGCGCAGCTGGCTGAGAAGGCGATGTATGATCTGGTCGCGCCGGTGGAACGCGTGACCGGCTACGACACCCACATTCCGCTGTTCCGTCTGGAAATGAAATACCTGCCGAGCGTCGAGAAAATCGTCGCCGCCGCCAAACGCACCCTTGCCGCGAGCTGATTATGAGCACAGTAAAACCCTTCCATCTGCCGGATCTGGGCGAAGGCCTGCCGGACGCCGAAATCGTCGAATGGCATGTCAAGATCGGCGATGTGGTCCGTCTGGATGCGCCGCTGGTGTCGATGGAAACCGCCAAGGCCGTGGTCGATGTGCCCTCGCCGTTCTCCGGCAAAGTGCTGGCGCTGGCCGGCCAGCCCGGCGATGTCATCCTGACCGGCGCGGTGCTGGTGGAAATCGAACTCGATCCGAACTTGCCGCAACGCGCCGACGCCCAGGACACCGGGCATCACCACGGTGCACCGGCGGCACACGCAGCACCGGCCTCCACTCCGGAACCCGCGGCGGCCGAAGATGACGGCGATGCCGGCACCGTGGTCGGTGCCATGGAAAGTTCGAACGCCGTGCGCAGCGAACAGGCCGTCGCCATCGGCGGTGTGAAAGCCATGCCGGCCGTGCGTGCGCTGGCGAAGAAACTCAAAGTCGATCTTGTGCGCGTGCGCGCCACCGGTGCCGACGGCGTGATCACCTTGGCCGATGTGAAAGCGGCAGCCGCGAACCCGTCAACGCAGTCCGTAGCCCCGGCGCCATCGGTGCCCGTAGTGACCAGCGAGCGCCCCGCAACACCCCCGCCGGCATTCATGCCAGCGCCGGCCGGCGATGACAAAGACGAACCGATCCGCGGCGTGCGCCGCAACATGCTGCGCTCGATGAGCGCCGCCCATGCCGAAGTGGTGCCGACTACACTGATGGATGATGCCGACTTGAGTGCCTGGGCACCGGGTGAAGACATCACCGTGCGTACCCTGCGCGCGTTGGCGGTGGCCGCCAAGACCGAACCGGCCATGAACGCCTGGCTCAATGCCAAGGAAGGCACCCTGCGCCGGCACAGCGCGGTACACATCGGTGTCGCCATCGACTCGGCCGATGGCCTGTTCGTGGCCTCGCTGAAACACTGCGACACGCGCGATAGCAAAACCCTGCGTTCGGAGCTCAACCGCCTGCGTGACGGCGTGCGCAACCGCACGCTACCGCCGGAAGACCTGTCCGGCTATACACTGATGTTCTCCAATTTCGGTGTATTCGCCGGAAAGTATGCGACGCCGGTGGTGGTGCCGCCGTGCGTCTGCATCGTCGGCGCCGGCCGGCTATATCACGCCGTGGTGCCGGTCTTGGGCGGCATGGAAACGCACCGGATGATGCCGATTTCGCTGACCTTCGACCACCGCGCCGCCACTGGCGGTGAAGCCGCCCGCTTCCTGAAAGCGATGATCGACGACCTGCAGCGGATACGCTAAGCAGGGGTGTTCAGGCGACGCGGCGGAAGCGCATGCCGCGCCAGGCCCAGCCAGCCGCAATGACCACCAGGAAAGCCTTGTAGGCCAGCAGGCTGGCCAATACCTGCCGCCAGATCGGGCCCGCCTCGATGCCACGGTCGGCTATGGCGAATCCCCAACGGCCGGCGATGAAAGACGCGACGAAAGCGAGCAGCAGCAGCGCGAAGTCGAAGCGCCGGCGTGCGGGTGTTTTCTCCAGCGAGCGCGGGTAGAACCAGTACAGCGCGGCAATTATCAGGAACCAGGGCAGAAACAGCAGCAATGCGAGGTCGGCCATCAGACGCCCTCCTCCGCAAAGGCCGCCAAGGCCTCGATGACCTGCTCGAGTGCCGCATCCGCGGCGAGCCTGCCCACCTGCATCTCGCCCAGATACAGGCCGGCGCCTGCGACATGGCGCAACGCGGCACCGCCCTCCTGCTTGAGGCGCGCGACCATCTGGCCGGCCTCGTGCGGCGATGCATGCCCAATCGACACCAGCAGTTCGTGGCCATCGGCTGCGACCAGCTTGAAATGAAAGTACCCATCCTTTTCCCGGTACTGCTTGAACACCGGCAAGGCCGGCTTTTGATTCGACGCATTCGACTGTGCCGGCAATGCACTGCCCAGATCACGCAGACCGACGGCATGGCGCAAATCCTGCAACAACGGCGTGGCGATGGCGCGGGCTTTGGCAGCGCCGGCTTGCAGGATGGCTTCGATGCGGGCCGGATTGGCCATCAAGGCGTTGTAACGCTCGCGCATCGGCGCGATTTCGGCATCGATGACCGCGAACAGTTGCTGTTTGGCATCACCCCAGGCGATGCCTTCGGCAAAGGCTTTCCGCATGGTCGCGGTCTGCTCCGGTGTGGCGAACGCCTGATACAACTGGAACAGAGCCGAATCCTCGGTGTCCTTCGGCGCGCCCGGCGCCTTCGAGTCGGTCAGCAGACCCATGATCTGTTTCTTCAGCGTCGTCGCATCGGCGAACAGCGCGATGGTGTTGTCGTAACTCTTGCTCATCTTGCGGCCGTCCAGACCCGGCAGCGTCGCTACCGATTCCTCGATGGCCGCTTCCGGCAGGGTGAAATACGCCTGGCCATACAGATGATTGAAGCGCGCGCCGAAATCCCGCGCCATTTCGATATGCTGGACCTGATCGCGGCCGACCGGCACCTTGTGCGCACCGAACAGCAGAATATCGGCGGCCATCAGCACCGGATACATGAACAATCCGGCCGTGATGCCGGCGTCGGCGTCATTGCCTTCGGCGGTGTTTTTATCGACCGCAGCTTTGTAGGCATGGGCTCGGTTGAGAAGCCCCTTGCCGGCCACACAGGTCAGCAGCCAGGTCAATTCCGGAATTTCGGGAATATCGGATTGCCGATAAAACCAGACTTTATCCGGATCCAGCCCGCAGGCCAGCCAGGATGCGGCGATTTCCAGCGTGGACTGTTGCACCCGCACCGGATCCTGCACTTTGATCAGCGCATGGTAATCCGCGAGGAAATAGAAACTTTCCACACCGGCCTGCCGACTGGCGGCAACGGCCGGGCGGATAGCACCGGCGTAATTGCCCAGATGCGGCGTACCGGAGGTAGTGATGCCGGTCAGGACACGCTGGTTGGCCATGGGGAATTAATTTTTCGCAGCGTCTTCGACTTTTTCGCCGGCTTTCTGAACATCTTTGCCGATGCCTTCAATGGTATTGCAGGCCGACAGGGCCAGTACGAAGGATAGAGTCAGCAGAACGGTAGTGAGCTTTTTCATAAATACTCCTCGGGATTAATCAATGCGCATCAGGGTCGACTTGCCGAACAGGCTTTCGACCAGATCGACGGCGAGCACACCGGTCTTGTTATGTTCATCGAAAGCCGGGTTTAATTCAACTATGTCCAGCGATCCGAGCCGGCCGGTATCAGCGATCATTTCCATCACCAACTGCGCTTCACGGTAATTCGGACCGCCGAGTACTGTGGTGCCCACACCCGGGGCAATCGATGGGTCAAGGAAATCCACATCGAAACTGACGTGCAGATGGGTGTTTTCATCAAGGCCTTCCAGAGCTTCTTCCAAGGACCGCTTCATGCCTACTTCATCGATGTAGCGCATATCGTAGATGTCGAGGCCGTAACGGTGGACCAGACGTTTCTCGCCGATGTCGACCGAACGGATGCCGATCTGGCGGATTTCCTCGGGTTGAATGGCCGGCTTGCTGCCACCGAGTTGGGTCAGTTCGTCCGGACCCAGACCGCACAGGCAGGCCACTGGCATGCCGTGAATGTTTCCTGAAGGAGTAACCTGGCTGGTGTTGAAATCGGCATGGGCATCCAACCAGAGAATGCGGAGTTTCTTGCCGGTATCGCGGCAATGCCGGGCCACTGCGGTGATCGAACCGATACCCAGACAATGATCACCGCCGAGCACGATCGGCAGTTCGCCGCGCGCCAGGCTCGCTGAAACAGCCTCCATGGTCAGGCGGTTCCATTCCGCTACTTCCGGAAGATGTCGGTAGCCTTGGCTCGGTGCCTGCCAGGGATTGACCGGTCCCTGCAAATTACCGTAATCGAGTACGTCCAGCCCATGCGAACGCAGGGCATCGGCAATACCGGCTACACGCAGCGCCTCCGGCCCCATCGAGGCACCACGGTGCCCAGCACCGATGTCGGTCGGAACGCCGATCAGGGCGATGGTGGGGGTATCAACGGTCATGGTGATTGCGCCTGGTTGGTGCCGGCACCCGGATTCGAACTGGGGACCTACCGCTTACAAGGCGGTTGCTCTACCAACTGAGCTATGCCGGCATGGAATGACCATTGTACGCGAGCATCCGGCCTTTGCGAAGCCGTAATGACAGGTCTGTGCCGGAATGTTCGGATTCTGTTCGGTCTGCCATAAGCGCAATCTGGCCTGATTGCCGATGCAGGTATCAATCCTTCGATCTTGCCGAGTCTGCTGTTCTCTGCGCAGCAAAGCCTGCAGTGCGAGCTTCTGCCTGGCGCACTGACACTCCTGCGGCAGTTGCAGCTACTCCTGATGCAGAATCAGCTCTGGCGTAGCGGCTTGGGTCAGCCGCAGCAAATGACCTGCATTTCGGGCCGCCACAGATTCCATATCAGAACACCGATATGGCAAATAGCAGCAACCAGCACAAACGACGTAGCCCGATCATAAGCCACTCAGTTCGATATAACGCAGCATGCCGTTGAAGACCAGATCGGGAGCGGCCTCGGCCATCGGCAGATGCTTCAGCCAAGGCTCGGCGCCGCCACCGGTCACCAGTAACTTGACCGGACGTTCCGTAAAAGCACCGGCCAGCACCCGGCCGATCATGCCCAGCGTCTGGTGTTGGATACCGCTGGCAAGTGCATCCAGTGTGTTATCGGCCAGAAAGCCCGCCTCACCCTCACCCTCGAACAGACCGGGGAAATGATCACACATGCGCAGCCACTGGAAATCCGGACTGGGCGCGATCAAACCGCCACGGTGGTGGCCATCGGCGGCCAACACGTCGAGAGTCAGAGCCGTCCCGAAAGACAGCACGGCGCAATCGACCACTGCATCGCAGGCAGCCAGCAGTCCAAGAAAACGGTCGACACCGAGCTGCCGTGGCTGTGCATAGGCGATGCGTAAACGGCCCATTTCGGCACAGGATTCAATCCGGGTCACCGGCTGCCGAATGCCAGACAGCAGGTGGTCGAGGCGCTCGGCACGCCAGCCCTTGCTGACCGTAGCCAGGTACACGCGCTCGAATTCAGCATCCGAAAGCAATTCGAGCGCCTGATCGACCGCATGCGGGTCGTCGTAATCCAGAGCCGGCAGTGGGTGCCAGACGGCGTCCTCGCGGCGCGCCATTTTGATACGGCTGTTGCCACTGTCAATCAAACAATCAACCATCGGACACGCGCACGCTGACTTCGCCGCTGTGCAAGCGATGACCGCCCTTGGCATCTTCAAACAGCAAGGCGCCATCGTCGCCGATACCGCAGGCGCGGCCGATTCGGACCCGGCCGGCCTCTTCCACCTGCACCGCCCTGCCCTGCAAGGCATCCAGGGCCCGCCATGCATCGATAAAAGCCGGAAGACCATCGCTTTCGAAAAGCTCGAACCCCCTTAGCAATGCCGACAATAAGCCAGCCAGAAGATGATTGCGATCCAATGCAATCTGCGAATATTCCGCCAAGGCCGCCCAGTCCTGATCGATGCCGACGCCAGCCTGGCGTGACAGATGCACATTGATTCCAAATCCCAAGGTAACATCGCAGGGACCGTCAGCCTCGCCGCGCAACTGGATTAACAGACCTCCGCACTTACGGCCCTGCAGCCAGAGATCATTGGGCCATTTCAGCGTAAGTCCGGCGATGCCCTGCTGCTGCAGCGATTGCACGATGATGACGGCACAGGCCAGACTGAATCCGGACATCGCCGCGACCGGCACATTGAAACGACGATTGATGCTGCAATGGATATTGGCCAGCGGCGGTGAGCACCAGCGCTTTCCGCGGCGACCCTGACCGGCCGTCTGCATTTCCGCCAACCAGACCGCGATGCCCTGTTCCGGCGCAGGCTCTTTCATGGCCCGCAGTTGCGTCGAGTCGGTTTCGAAATCGACCTGCAAGGACTGCAGACAATACCTACTGGCGGCATCCATCGCCGCGAGGATCGCCGATTTCGCGAGCAGCGGTGTCGGCCGCGCCAGACGATATCCACGTTGCGTATCGGTATCAATCGGCAATCCGCACTCCCGCAGGTGTTCGATACGTTTCCAGACCGCCGCGCGCGACACCCCGAATTCGGCAGCCAGACGGACGCCCGATTTCGGGCCGTCCATGAGCGCATTGATCAGGGCCGGATTATCCACGGCGCCCGGACAACAGGCGTCCGAGTAGGCGGGCTTTCTCAAACCGGTTTTCGGTTCCCGCACGTAGCCGCTGCAGATTGCTGCGGTGGCTGTAGGTCAACAGCACGGCACTGGCAATGGCAAACCCCCATACTTCGGCATTTGCATCAGACCATGCTGCACTGGCCAGCAGACTGATCGCTGCCAGTACCGTGGATAGACCGACATAGCCGGTCAGCAGTAGATTCATGAACCATACGGCGAACAGCAGAATCAGGGACTGTGGCCAGACCAGAATCAGCCCGCCAATGAGTGTGGCCGCGCCCTTGCCACCGCGGAACCCGTGCCAAACCGGCCAGATGTGGCCCACGACAGCGGTGAACACACAGGCCATGGCGGCCATGTCGTTTCCGGGCAGGAAATGCCGTGCCAGCCAAGCCGCAAGCAGACCTTTACCGACATCGATCAGGACCACGCCGAGTGCGAATATCAAGCCCTGTGTCCGCAGTGCATTGGTGCCGCCAGCATTGCCGCTGCCCAGCGTACGGATATCGACACCACGCAGTTTGCCCAAGCACAGACTGCCGGACACCGAACCAAGCAGATACGCCAGGACAATCAGCAGCCAAAACATCAGGCCAGCTCCAGAGCGACCGGCTGGTAGGAAATGACCAGTGCGCCCGGGCCGGCATGGGCGCCGATAGCCGGACCAGTTTCCACACACCAGGCCTGCGTGCAGGGCACCAATGCGGTGAAGGCCTGCAGGAGCGCCTGTCCGGCCTCCGGATCACCGCAGTGGCCGATGATGGCACGGTATTGCTGTGTGCGGTCAATACGTTTGGCGACATGACGCACGTAACGTTCGATGATGTTGCGTTTGCCGAACAGGCCGCTATTCAGTGCCAGCTTACCTTCTGGGGATACCTTGGCAATGGCGGTCAGCCCCAAGGCGTTGGCAATCGGGCCGGCCCAGCCTGGAATACGCCCACCACGCACGGCATGGCTGATATCGGCCGTACAGGCCCAGGTTTCAGTCACCGGTCGCAGGCGCTCCAGCAGAGACATGATCTGCTCAGTGGTCTGCCCGGCCTGCGCTGCCTCAGCGGCGGCGATGACCAACAAACCCTGGCCACCGGCAGCATTGGCGGTGTCGAATATATGGATGCGGTCGTTGTGCCCGCGTTTTGCGGCGGTCTCGGCCGATTGCAGCGTGCCTGATACCGCTCGCGAAAGACCGACATAAACCAGATG
>NZ_JBIKSE010000030.1:0-20066 GCF_044348765.1 Arenimonas sp. | reverse complement strand
CTGCGCCGCTTGCAGGATGCCATTAACAAGAACGCCTATGCCATTTCCGAGGCGATGGTCGGCAGCGTGCAACGGGTCTTGGTGGAGCGGCCGAGTACGCGCAATGCCGATGAATTGACCGGACGCACGGAAAACATGCGCTACGTGAACTTCGAAGGCCATCCGCGCCTGATTGGCCAATTCGTCGACATCCGCATCACCGAAGTCCGCGTCAATACCCTGCGTGGCGAAGTGTTGACGGCATGACCCGCGGCCCAGTCCAGTGCGATGTCGGTGTCAGTTACGGTCTCTCGCGCAAGGGCATTCCGGCGCCAGCCAGTTTCAAACGCTGGGCCGAGGCCGCCTGCCGGGGGCGAATCAAGCACGTCGATATCGCCATCCGCATCGTGGACGCGCCCGAGGGGCGGCGTCTGAACCAGCATTACCGCGGCAAGGATTACGCCACCAATGTCTTGAGCTTCCCGGCCGAACTGCCGGCGGGCGTACAGCTGCCCCTGCTCGGAGATGTGGTGATCTGCGCACCGGTGGTAGCTAAAGAAGCCACGGATCAAGGCAAGGCGCTAAGCGCACATTACGCCCACCTGACGGTGCACGGCGTGCTGCATCTGCTGGGCCTGGATCACGAGAATCCGCGCGAAGCCATGGCGATGGAAGCCATTGAGCGTGGCCTATTGGCCGATCTGGGTTTCTCCGACCCCTACCTCGTGGACTGAACGCCTCAGCGAGACCGGTCAAGCCATTCGAACAAGGCAAAGCCCAGAAGCATGAAGGCGAAAAAGACTATGCCTTTGGCGCTGCCGGCACCGAGCAGCACGAAAGCCGGCCCCGGACAAATACCGGCCAAACCCCAGCCGATGCCGAAGCTTGCGCTGCCGAGCACTAGTCGCTTGTCCAGGGTTTGCTTGGTCGGCTTATCGATGGGAAGTTCCAAAAAGCTTCTACCCCTGAACCTGGCGAGGGCATAAGCCGGCGCACCAATCACGAGGGCGCCTGCCATCACCAGCGCCAGCGAGGGGTCCCATGGTCCGGCAATGTCGAGAAAACCAAGGACTTTTTCGGGATTGGCCATGCCACCAAGCAATAAGCCAAGGCCGAACAGCAAGCCTGCGCAGCCTGCCGACAGCCATGTCACGATGTGCAGTTTCCAACCCGCCATCTCAAGCCCCCCAGACATGACGCACGATATACACCGTCAGAAAACCGGTCAGCATGAACATCGCCGTGGCCACAATGGATCGGACCGAAAACCGGGACAGACCACACACGCCGTGACCGCTGGTACACCCCGCACCATAGCGGGTACCCAGACCCACCACCAACCCTGCCACAGCCAAGGTCATCATATCGGCATCGATGTGGATATCCGGGGTGCCGAATAGCGGAATCGCCAGAATCGGCGCCGCCACCAAGCCCGTAAGAAAAGCCAATCGCCAGGCGACGTCGCTGCGTTTCTGGAAAAGACCGCCGGTTATTCCACTGATACCGGCGATGCGCCCATTCAAGAGCAGGAGAATGGCGCTAGCGGCGCCAATCAGTGCGCCACCGGCGAGAGCCGTCACGGGTGTGAACTGCGTCCAATCAATCGACATATCTGGAAAAACCGATGATTAAGTTACCATCGTCCATTATAGCTCCCTAAAACAGGTAATGCTAATTTAATCGCCCGCCAAAAGCCCGCCAAAAGGCGGATTTTTTGGTGTGAAGCAGGATTTTACAGCGTGACGGTCGTGGTCTGATCAATAACTGCCGGCAACACGACACCGGGATTGACCTCGATGTCATGACCGCGTTTCAGCAAGCCGATGGGGCCGAACAAAACCGTCAGAGCAACCGTCGTGCCCACTTTACTCTCACCTTCACGACCCTGTGACGCTCGTAGTGGAATGCGCTGATCACGGAACAAAACATAGTTGATTTGGATGTTGAGCTCACCTGCTTTGCCCATGAATCCTTTCTTGCGCGCCGTGATGACGGTACCGACTGCCTTGGCTCCACGTGGCACAACCACTTCGCCATCGACACGGATATCGTCATCCAGAATCAAATCGAAGCGCTGGCCTTCGGTGGCCGTCGCCGAGGTTAATTTTTCCAAGACCTGCAAGCTTACGCTGGTGCCCTCGGGGATTTTGACATCTTTGGCGAATGCCAGATTTGAGGCCGTGACGAGCATAAAAGCAGCTACGACAATTCCTTTGTATTTCATAGGGTTTTCCTAATTGGTCGTTGGCGGTGGGTAAACGAAGACTTTACCCCATTGATTGAATCATAGCACCGGGAGCGCCAGACAGCCGCGCCCATGACCCATTCTGCTCTTTTTGTTAGAATGTGAGCAACGCCCGCTTCGTCGGGCTCCGAACAAGCCCCCATGTCAGACGACCCGGACAGTAATACCCCCCTTAAACGCTCCTGGCTGGAGAAACTCAGCCAAGCCTTCTCGGGCGAACCCGAATCCATCGATGATCTGCACGAGATTCTGGATTCCGCCGCCAAACACGGCCTGATCGATAGCGACACCCTGAAGCGCCTGCAAGGTGCTTTGGCCGTATCCGAAATGACGGTCTCCGACGTCATGGTGCCGCGCGGTCAGATGGTCTCGCTCTCGGTCACCGACAGCTTCCTCGATTTGATGCGGCAGGTGGTGGAATCCGGCCACTCGCGATTCCCCGTGCATGGCGAGGACAAAGACGAAATCGTCGGCATCCTGCTGGCCAAAGACCTGCTCCGGGGCGTGGTGGTCGATAACGGCCCCCGCGACATTCATGGCCTGATCCGGCCGGCGGTACTTATTCCTGAATCGAAAAAGCTCAGCGTGCTGCTCAAGGAGTTCCGGCAGTCGCGCAATCACATGGCCATCGTCATCGATGAACACGGCGGCGTATCTGGCCTGATTACCATCGAGGACGTGCTGGAGGAAATTGTCGGCGAGATCGATGACGAACACGACGACGCCAATCAGGCGGTGATGATCGCCGCCCAAGCTGACGGCCAGTACTTCGTGGATGCGCTGACCCCGATTGCCGAATTCAACCAGCAATTCGGCGCCGATTTTCCAGATGATGAGTACGACACCATCGCCGGCTATATCGCGGCGGCTATCGGCCACCTCCCGGAAACCGGCGAAGAGCTGACCCTCGGCCGCTTCCATTTCCGGGTCGGGCATGCCGATTCGCGCCGGATCCACCGCTTCATCGTCAACATCCATGGCGAATAAGACCTTGCGCCGACTTGGCGCCTTGATGCTCAGCCTGCTGTTTGCAGGCCATGCCTTGGCCGAACTGCGGGTCGGCGTCATGACCATGCAACCCGGCAGCATTTTCTGGGAGCGCTTCGGCCACAATGCCATCATCATCGATGACGGCA
This sequence comes from Arenimonas sp., assembly GCF_044348765.1. GTDB lineage: Bacteria > Pseudomonadota > Gammaproteobacteria > Xanthomonadales > Xanthomonadaceae > Arenimonas. The sequence continues at coordinate 16,706 of NZ_JBIKSE010000030.1, read as the reverse complement.
GCCGCCCGATGTCCTATAACTTTGGTTTTTTCGATCCGACCGAATCCGAATTTACCGGCAATTTCATCAAAGGTCGGATGAACTATGTGTTGGCGGCGCTGCCGCTGGAACAGGACCTGGACTATTACCGCCGGGCTGGACGCGGCGTCAGCATCCAATGGCTGGATCTGGACGAGGCCCAGAAGCGGAAAATCCAGTCCCGATTGGTTTTTCTGGCAAAGCCGGAGAATGCCCGTTATCGCTACGATTATTTCATCAACAACTGCGCGACCCAGGTCCGCGATGTGCTCGATGAGGCACTCGATGGCGGACTGAAACGCCAGATGGTGGCCAGCTCCTTGGGCAATACCTACCGGTCCGAATCCGTGCGCTTGGCCTGGCCGGAAAAATGGATGGCCTTGGGTTTTGATCTCAGTATGGGCCGTTCCGGCGATAAACCGCTCAACCGCTGGCAGGATGCATTCATTCCGATGCGCCTGCAGCAAAGTCTGCGCGAGGCCAAAGGGCCGCGCGGCGGTCCGCTGGTACTGGCTGAACAACCGGTGTTGCCAGACACCCTGGCGCCGCCACCTGCAGAATTGCCGCAATGGTCGCTGACCGCTACGGCGATCGGTTTGGCTCTGGCTGCTGCATTCTTCTTCATCGCAGGACGCGCGCCACGTTTGGCCAAAGCGTTGCAACTCGGATTTTGGGGACTTTGTGGCTTGATTGGGACCTTGCTGGCGCTGATCTGGACATTTACCGAGCACCGCTATACCTATGCCAATGAAAACCTGCTGCTGTTCAGCCCGCTGGCCTGGCTGGCGCTGATTCTGTATTTCGGTCGCACGCGCTCGGAACTTGGCCGCAAGGTCTATCTGCTAGCGGTCAAAGCGGTGGCCGTGTCGGCGGTGCTCGCCGTGCTGCTGAAGTTCGGTTCCAGCAGCGGACAAAGCAACATGATCTGGATTCTGTTGACTCTGCCCTTGCATTGGTTGGTGGCCAAAACGGCATTGCATGCCGAAGCACGGAAATAGCTTGCAGTCCTGAACAGGCTGTTTATCATGGGTGCATGAATGCGCCCAGCCTACTCGAAAGCCGCAGCGAACAAATTCGCTTTATTGCCCGCTACGATCGCGACGGCAATGTCCATGCATTGAACCTCGACCGCATCTCCGATGCCCTCGGCAATGAAGGCGGTCTGATTTGGGTTGGCCTGTTCGAACCGGATGAAACCTTGCTGTTCAAGATGCAGGTGGAATTTGACCTGCACCCACTTGCCATCGAAGACGCCCACAAGGCTCACCAGCGCTCGAAAATCGAGCGCTTCGGCAATAGTCTGTTCATCGTGGTCAATACTGCGCAAATGCTGGATGGCGGCATCGTCTATGGCGAATCTCACCTCTTCCTTGGTAGCGATTTCATCCTGACCGTGCGTCATGGCGGGACGCTCTCGTTCAGCCCCGCCCGCGAACGCTATGCCAAGAATCCGGATTACTTCGGCAATGGCCCCGGCATGGCCCTGTATACCGTACTCGATCAGATTGTCGACAATTTCTTTCCAATCATCGCCCATCATGAACAGGCTTTGGACGAACTGGAGGAAGCCATTTTGTCCTCCAGCTTCCAGAAAGACACCATCATCCGCCTGTACCGGCTGCGCAATGACCTGAGCAAACTGCGGCTGGCGGTCTCGCCGCTGCAGGATATTCTGACCACACTACTCGAGTTCCATGGCGACCTAGTTCGCGAGGAAGTTCGGATCTATCTGCGCGATGTGCATGACCACGTGATCCGTCTGAACGAATCCATCGACACCATGCGGGACACCCTGTCCTCGGCGATGGCGACCAACCTGTCGTTGGTCACGGTCAGCCAAGGTGACACCATGAAGCGTCTGGCCGGCTGGGCCGCGTTGCTGGCGGCACCGACCCTGATCACCAGCTGGTATGGCATGAACTTTGCCGATATGCCCGAGTTGGAATGGCAATGGGGCTACCCCTTGGTCGGCTTGACCATCATTTCCATCTGTTTAGTGCTGTATCGGGGGCTGAAAAAGGCCGGTTGGCTCTAAGTTCCGGCGTTTTTTTGATTCAGGTCAAATAAAAGAAGTGGCGCTTCAGGCACCATGGTTGAGGATTCACCTGTGGAGGCATTGTGCAACAATCGTTCCGGCCGCCTTTCAGATCCTTGAACGAACCAACACATCACTCATTGCGGCTTATCCCCCGAAGTCCAACGCTGCAGCCAATGATTGACAGTGTCGTGCCACAAAATACTGTTCTGCGGTTTAAGTACCCAATGATTTTCATCCGGGAACAGCAGCAATTGGCTGTCGATGCCCTTGCGCTGCAGCGCGGTGAAGGTGGCAATGCCCTGTTCCGGCGGAATCCGGTAATCCAGCTCGCCCTGCACTACCAGCATCGGCACGCGCCACTTGGCGACATGGTTGACCGGATTGAATTTCTCATAATTCTGCGGCACGTCAAAAGGCGTGCCGCCATTTTCCCATTCGGTAAACCACAGTTCTTCGGTGGCATACCCCATCATGCGGGTGTCGAATATGCCATCGTGATTGACCAGACACTTCCAGGGCTCCGGCCAGTTGCCGGCAATCCAGTTGACCATGTAGCCGCCATAGCTGGCACCCAGCGCGCAGGCGCGGCCGCTATCGAGGAAACGGTATTTCTGGAGGGCATGCGCATAGCCTTTCTGCAGATCTTCCAGCGGACGGTCACCCCAGTGTCCGGAAATGGAATCAGTAAACGCCTGGCCGTAACCGGTCGATCCGTGGAAGTCAATCATGACCACGGCAAATCCTTGGCCGGCGTAGGTCTGCGGATTCCAGCGGTAACTCCAGGCATTGCCGAAACTGCCCTGCGGACCGCCATGGATCAGGAAGGCGATGGGATACTTTCGGCCTTCGACGTAATTGGCCGGTTTAACCACATAGCCATGCACCGTTTCGTTGTTCCAGCCGATGAAGGTGAACTGCTCGAACCCACCCCAGGCCGTCTTGGCCATGGCCTCGCGGTTGTTGATGCTGATCTGGCGAACGCTGCGACCGCTTAAATCACTGAGAAACAGCTGCGCCGGCGAATCCAGGCGGTCGCGGGTGAACAGCAGCTGATTGCCGGACACGGCGAATTCGCGCACGCTGCCGTCGCTGGCGACCCGTACCGTCTCGCCGTTGGCGGTATCGATGGCAACCAGCGGCATTTGGCCGGTGTCCTGAGTGGTGGTGAACAGGGTTTTCCCGTCAGCACTGATGGCCAGGGATTCAGCGGAATTGTCCAGACGCGGGGCGATTTCACGGGTTTTGCCGGTGGCCAATTCCATGGCCATGATGGCGAAACGGTCAGCCTCGAAGCCCGGACGCTTCATGGCGCGGTAGTACAGGGTTTTGCCATCGGGGCTGAACACCGGCGAAGTGTCCCAGGCTTTGTTGGCCACGGTCAGATTATCAACCAGATGCATGTTGTGATCGCCGATGATGACGCGATACAGATCAAAGTTGGTCGACCAGGCCTCGCTTTTGCCGGCGACGCGTGCAGAAAAGATCAACATGCCGCCGCCCGGGGCCCAGGCATATTCACTGGCATCGCCGAAAGGTTTCGAGGGAATGTCGCCATCGACATTAGCCAAACGCACAAGAGTGCCGAGCTTTCCGTTCTGCAGCGGCGCGATGAACAGTTGGTTGCGGGGTCCATCGGCGTAAGTATCCCAGTGCCGGATAAACAGTTTGTCGAACAGCATGCCACTGGCTTTGTTCGCAGCCTTATCGTCAAGACGTTGTTTGCTGCAGGCGATATCCGCACAATCGGTAAACACCTCCAGACTGAAAGCCACATGCGTGCCGTCGGGGGACAGCTTGTAGGAGCCGATATCCAGCGGGACATCGGAGATCTGCACCGCGTTTTGGCTAGCGACGGCCTGCGACCACAATTGCATGCTGCCGGATTTGGCGCTCAGGAAGTACACGGTCTGGCCATCAGGAGAAAAACTGGGGGAATTGACGTTCAGGCCTTCTGCGGTGAAACGTACCGGTGGCGCGGCATCACGGGCGAAAAGGTCTTCAATCCACAGACTGGTTTTTCCGCGGTTGGCGGCCAGATCGGTCTGGCGCACCGCAAACACCGCGAAACGACCGTTCGGGGACAGTGTCGGCGATGAAACACGCTCGTAGGCGACCAGGTCGCGGATGGTGAACGGAGCTTTGGCGGCGGGCTCGGCGCTCGCCGAAAGAGGAGCCATCAAGGCCAGTAGGAGCAGTCGCGCTTTCATCGATAACCCTCGCAGGAACATCTGCTTATGGTACTCCATCCGGCGTTATACTGACGACTGACCACCGTCAGGACCTGTCTCATGACCGACACCGTACTTGCCCAGCAATCCCAGATTTTCGGCCATCCCAAAGGCCTCTTCGTCTGTTTCATGACCGAAATGTGGGAACGCTTTTCGTTCTATGGCATGAAGGCGCTGCTGTTTCTCTATTTGACCAAGTACCACTTGTTTACCGATGACAACGGCTACCTGTTGCTGGGTACCTATGCCGGTCTGGCTTATGCCCTGCCATTGCTCGGCGGTGCCTTGGCCGACCGTTGGCTCGGTATGCGCAAGGCGGTGGTATTCGGCGGACTGCTGCTGGTGCTGGGACAATTGGGCATGGCCTATACCGGGACACCGGCCCAGGGTATCGCCGGCCAGGCCACTCAGGATGGTTTTGCCATCCAGATCATGTATGCCTCGTTGGCGCTGATTGCAGTCGGTGTGGGTTTTCTCAAACCAAATATTTCCACCATTGTCGGCCGGCTGTATGCCGACAATGATCCGCGCCGCGACTCGGGTTTCACTATTTTTTACATGGGCATCAATATTGGTGCCGCGCTGTCCTCGCTGATCGTGGCCTACATCGGCGAGAAAATCGGCTGGGGTTACGGCTTCGGCCTGGCGGGGGTGATGATGGCACTGGGCTTGCTGCAATTCGTGCTGGGTCAGAAACACCTGGTCGGCCAAGCCGAACCGCCAAATCCGGCCGCACTGTCGGCGCCCTGGTTCGCCGGCATCAGCCGCGAATGGTGGATCTATCTGTCCGGCAGCTTCTCGGTACTGGTGGTATGGCAGGTGCTGCAGATGAAAGTGGACTTCGGCTTTCTGGGGCCTATTGCCGGCGGCCATGAAGTGACCATGACCGAAGTGGTCGCCGTGGTCATGGGACTGGGCCTGATGCTCTGGTTCTTCAAGTTTCTGTTCTCCGGCATTACCGCCGCCGAGCGGGGCCGGATGATCGTGCTGATGACCCTGATCGTGATCAGCGCTTTGTTCTGGGGCCTGTATGAACAGAGCTATGGCAGCTGGGTGGCCTTCGCGGAACGCGTCATGGACCGCAGTACCTTTGGTGTGGAATGGACGGCCGGACAAACCACCTCGATCGGTGCCCTGTTTGTCATTGCTTTCAGCCCGCTGTTCGCCTGGCTCTGGCCGAAGCTCGACCGCCACGGTCTGAACCCGAGTCTGCCGGCCAAATTCGGTTGGGCTTTGATATTCCTGGGGCTCGCTTTCGGTGTGCTGATGAGCGCCAGCCATGCTCCGGGCGAGAATGGCTTGGTCAGCCTGTGGTGGCTGGTGCTGGCGTACGCCCTGATGGTCATCGGGGAAATGATGCTATCGCCGATCGGTCTGTCGGCGGTGACCACGCTCTCGGTACCGCGTGTGGTCGGCCTGATGATGGGAGCCTGGTTCCTGTTCTCGGCCTTTGGCGAAATAATTGCCGGACGGCTTGGCACCTGGGCATCGATTGACCCCAACCCGGATGGCAGCATCGATAAAGTCAAGGCACTGGGTGTTTATGGTGATGTCTTCGGCGATATGATGTGGATCGGCGTCATCGCCGGCGTGGTGCTGCTGGTCCTATCGCCGCTGCTCACCCGACTGACCCGCGAACGGTCGTGAATTCGGCCAATCATCGCCAAACAAAAACCGCCCATTGGGCGGTTTTTCTTGGAAGCAGTTCGGCTGAATCAGAACGGCACGTCATCGCCGAACGGATCGTTGTCGGCCGGCGCGGCAACCGCTGCCGGGGCTGCACGCGATGCTGGCTTCGGGGTGCTGAATTTATCACCACCGCTGGACCAGCCGCTATCCTCACGACTGCCACCACGATCACCGCCCTCTTTCTTGCCGCCGAGCATCTGCATTTCATTGGCGACGACATCGGTGCTGTACCGTTCAATACCTTGTTTGTCGGTGTACTTCTGGGTTTCCAGCTTGCCTTCAACATAAATCATCTGGCCTTTGCGCACGTATTCACCAACGATTTCCGCCAGCTTGCGGGTGAACTTCACGCGGTGCCATTCGGTTTTTTCCTGCTTCTCGCCGGCCTTATCCTTCCATTGTTCGGTAGTGGCCACCGACAGCGTGCAATAGGCATCGCCGGACTGGAAATAACGGACTTCCGGATCTTTGCCGACGGTGCCGACGAGGATGACTTTGTTGATGCCACGAGCCATGGCGGGTTCCTTTCAAAAGTGGGTGTAGAGACAGATTAAGTATAGCTTTCAACCGGCAATATCCCAAAGCATTTCTACCGGTGTCGGAAATCCCCCCAGGTACGGGTCGGAAGACTTATAATTGCCCAGACACCCGAAACTTAAGTAGTTGATTTATGAGCATTGAATCCATCCAGGCTTTGGCCCGGGACGAAATGACTGCGGTCGACGTCCTGATTCAGGCCGAATTGCATTCGGACGTTCTGCTGATCAACCAGATTGCCGACCACATTATCGCCGCCGGCGGTAAGCGTCTGCGCCCGATGCTGACCGTAGTGGCCGCGCGCGCCGCCGGTTACGTTGGCCGGGAACATACCACGCTGGCGGCGATTATCGAGTTCATCCACACCGCGACCCTGTTGCATGACGATGTCGTCGATGAGTCCGACCTGCGCCGCGGACGCAAGACCGCCAACATCCTCTGGGGTAATGCCGCGAGCGTGCTGGTCGGGGATTTTCTGTATTCGCGTGCCTTCCAATTGATGGTGGGTCTGGATTCCATGGCCATCCAGCAACGTCTGGCCGACACCACCAACCGGATCGCCGAGGGCGAAGTGATGCAATTGCTGCATATCCACAACCCGGACACCGACGAAGCGGCCTACGTGAATGTGATTGAGCGCAAAACCGCGGCGCTGTTTTCCGCAGCCATCGGTCTAGCCGCACATCTGGCCGGGGCCGACCGTTCGACTTGTGCCGCCATGGACGCGTATGGCCTACATCTGGGCATGGCGTTCCAGATCGCTGACGATGTGCTTGATTATGTCGGCGATACCGAGACGCTGGGTAAAAATCTCGGTGATGATCTGGCTGAGGGCAAAGCGACTCTGCCGCTCATTCATGCGCTAGGTCTGGCTAAAGATGAGGTCCGTGAGCGTCTGCGCATAATCATCGCCACCGGCGATGCGACGGCCATGCCGGAAGTCCTGGAAGCCATCACCCGCAGTGACAGCCTGCGCTATTGCACGGACAAGGCCCGCTTTCATGCCGACGCGGCAAAGGCGGCTTTGCAGGTGCTGCCGGCCAGCCCCTGGAAACAGGCGATGGCGGATCTGGCCGAGTATTCGCTTGCGCGGAACCATTAAGGCCGTGCCGGCACCCCGTCATGGCGTGCGCTGGATTGCCGGGCTTGAGGCCATCAAAGGTGTACTGGCGATGATGACCGGACTATGGCTGCTGTCGCTATTTCAATACACCCCACGCACGTTGGCCAAACAACTGGTCGAACGACTGCACCTGAACCCAAGCAGCCACTACCCGGATTTGTTCGTGGCCAATATCGGCAGTCTGTCGGACCGCAGCATCACCTTACTCGGTCTGGCGGCGCTGCTGTATGCCGGATTGCGTTTCATCGAGGGCATGGGCCTCTGGCAGAACCGCGCCTGGGCCAGATGGTTCGCTGCGATTACCGGCGGTGTCTACATTCCTTTCGAGTTATATGAACTGACACAGGGCAACAGCGTGTTTGTGGTCGGTGCGCTGGCGATCAATGTGGCCGTGGTGGTGTACCTTGCCCGCACGCTGAAGCATGAACGGATTTGACGGCGCTGTTTCCGGCGTCAACAATCATGGTTCTGCATTTGGAGTCAGTCTCGTGAATCCCGCACTTCAGGCCGCCATTACCTCGGCCGCAAAACAACACAAACAACTGCTGGATCAATTGAAAGATCAGGGCGCATTCAGCCGGGAGTCGGCGATGAAGTCAGAGATTTTCGTCAACGAACAGAATGCATTGATTAAGCATTATCGCAAGCGCGGCATTATTCGCAGCACCCCGGACGGCGGCCTCTATCTGGATCGGCGCGCCTATGAGGATCACCTGAGTTCCCAAAAAACAGCTGGCAAATGGGCGCTGATGATCCTCGGCGTATCCGTGCTTGTCGGCATACTCCTGCTGCTGGCTAACAAACTCTGATGCCATAAACAGCAGCGTCTGGAATCACTGCTCCGCGTATTGAAATACCTGCTCGAGCGGGCGCTTGAACACCCGGGCGATTTCAAAAGCCACTTCCAGTGACGGCGAGTATTTATTCGCCTCGATGGCATTGACCGTTTGCCGGGTGATGCCGACGGCATCGGCCAGCTCCTGCTGGGTCATGCCGCCGACCTGCTCGCGCAGATCGCGGATACGGTTACGGATCAACCCGCCGCGCTTGCCCATGGCTCAGGCGTCCTGCCGGTGCAGTTTGAGCTGCACGGTGTAATCGGTCAGTTGCGCCAGCACCCAGAAGCCGAGCAGGACCTGGGTGAACCAGAAGTTGCCGCTGGAGGCGACTGCCAGCCACAACGCCAAGAACACGCCAACGGCCAGTACGAAGCCACCGATGCGGGCGCCTTTGAGCGCAATCAGGCGGTCGCGCTCATCTTCGTCAGTCCGTCGGTCCAACACCGCGATGACGGCGTGCCCGACAATGGCGAACAGGACCAGGACGGTGACGGCGATATGAAACAGGAACACGACCGGCGGCAGCACCTTCATGGCTTGCCAAGGCACGGTTTCGAACAGCTCATGGCTGACATAGGCCACGGCGTGACCATAGAAAAAGGCGGCCAGCGTCAAGGATGCCACCATCACCCATAGACTTTTTTCACGAAATGACATGCTACGTCCCCCAAATGGTCAAAATTAGTTTGTCAAAATTACCCGACATACATAGTGTAGGCTGGGGAAATTTGTGGTGTCAACTAATTTTTACATTTGGTTCGATCATCTGCCATGTCTGTCTGCTATTCTGAATTCCAAATCGTGCGGAGGCCGCAATGCCGGATCAATTCGATAAAAAAACCAAAATACCGGCCGGAACCGGAATTGGAGTCGGCGCAGCACTGGGTGTGGCGTTCGGTGCGCTGTACGGTCAGCTCGCCCTCGGCCTCGCATTAGGCGTGGCCTTCGGTGCCGCGCTCGATGTCGTGTCGCATGTGCGACACACGAAGAGGGATTAACCCAAACCCAGGCCCGGAATCTGGCTGATGGCATTCGGATCAAATCCGGCGATTTCCGCGAAATGCCGGCCGCGCGCCACATAATCGGCATAGACGCCAAAGCTCGGCGCGCCAGGCGATAACAACACCACTCCGCCTTCCGGTAAAGCCTGTTGCGCCTGATGCACGGCATCGGACAGATCCGCGGCTTCCGACAGATGGAACCCGGGCGTATTGATACCGCGCAGGCACTCGGCGATGCGGGCACCGTTCTGACCCATGGCGATGATGGCTTTCGGCGGATGTAAGGCCACATACTCGGCGAACGCCTGCCAGTCCAGGCCGCGATCATAACCGCCGACCAGAATCGCGACCGGCGATGCGCTAAAGCATTCCAGTGCCGCAATACTGGCAAAGGGCGTGGTGCTGATGGAATCGTTGACATAGCGAATGCCGTTTTTCTCACCCAGGCTCTGCAGCCGGTGCGGCAAGGGCCGGAAGTGTTTTGCCGCCGGTGCCAAGGCGATCGCATCCAGACCCAAGGCCTCGAGGGCGGTCAAGGCCGCGCAGACATTGCCGGCATTATGCTGGCCCGGCATCGGCAGCTCACGTAGATCGAGAACGGCAACATCGCCGCGATACAGGGTGTAGTCCTTGGCATGCCAGCCGCTGTTGGTGTTGAACCAGTGCAGCTCGGCATCCAAGCCATCGGCCAGCGCCGCGACCCGTGGCGCCTCCTGGTTGAGCACCACATGGCGGGCCTGCGATCGGGTGATCAGCGCCGATTTGTCGGCGAAGTAAGCCTGCACGCTGCCGTGCCAGTCGAGATGTTCCGGGTAGAAATTCAACATCACCGCCACTTCCGGCCGAACCGCTTCGAAGGTCTGGTAGCTCGACATCTCGATGACCCAGAATTCCGGTTGTTCGGTCCAGTCCATGGTTTCCAGCAAAGGCGTGCCGATATTGCCGACCAAGGCCGTGCGTTTGCCGGCACTGCGCAGCAGATGCGCGATCAGCGCGCTGACCGTGCTCTTGCCTTTGGTGGCGGTGACGCACACGGTGCGCGCCTCGGGATGCGCGGCGAACCAGAGTGCGGTGCCGCCGATGAAACGCGTGCCTTTGGCCTGTGCCGCCAGGGCCTCCGGTCGGTATTTGCTGATGCCCGGTGATTTCACCACTACCTCGAAGGCAGCCAGATCGTCGCCACCGGGCGCGCTGCGGCAGACGATGCCGGCATCGCCGAGCGCGGCGATTTCATCGGCTTCGCTCGCGTTGCAGAACACGGTGAGTGGCTGTCCGGGCAGACGCGTGCGCAGATACTGCAAAGCGGCGCGGCCTTCGCGGCCGTAGCCCCAGATGGCGATGGACTGGCCCTTAAGCGCGGAAGGATTCACGCAATGCGGTCCACAGGCTTTCGGGAATGGCATGTTCTTCGACCGGCACCACCAAGGGTGCAATCGGCAATTCGGCGACGTCCAATTGCGGCAGGATCTCATCGGTGAAACGCCGGACGATGGCATCTTCGCGCCAGCTCGGCGACTGCGCCAAAGCCGCCATGGCGGCGCGGGATTCCCGGCCCTCACCCACGCATTCGAAAGGCTTATGGTCCTGATATTCCAGCAGGGCATCGAAACCGGGAGTCTGCGCCGGTTCATCCAGCAGATTGCGGCCGAAAATGGTCATCAGTCGCGGCTTCGGCATGAACGGTGCCAGCGCCAGGAACACGAAATGGCATTTCGGACAGACCCCGCACCAACGCTGGGCCGGACGCTCGCCGAGGATGTGGAAATTGCGGTTGCAGCTGGAGAAGTACGCGTCGTAGAAATCGGTCTTGGCGAACTGGCGCGCCACCGCCAGCTCGGAAAACGGACGCAGCAGCGAGTAGTAATTCAAATCGGCGGCGATATGGCTGCGCACATGTGCGGCGAAGGCGCGCTCGAAATCCCAGCCTTTCGACCATTGGTGATTGACCTCGCCGGTGCCTTCGATCAGGCTGCCGTAACTGGCCGAGCGTTCATTGGAGAACACCACCTGATCGGCACCCTGAAGCAACGCGGCCAGAGTCAGGATGGCGGAATTGACCGCGGTGACCGGAATGTGACCGTTGAGCGCGCCCTGCTTGTTCATGGCGAACAGCTCCGGCGGCAATTGTCGGCTGATGTTCAGCAACGGCAGCCCGGTGCGCTCAGCGCAAGAGCGGATCAGCGGCGCCGAACCGATCCAGGTCACGGTCTGCGCGATGCCGGCGCGGCGCAGGGCTTCAATCGACACCAGGGAGTCCTTGCCGCCACCAATGGCAACCAGCGCATGCGTGGCAAGGCCAGCAGCCGCTGCCATCGCCGGCGTTGAAGCGCCTGCAGGGAATACGATTTTACCGCGCAGCTTCAAGCCGTTGCGGTAGGCGAATTCACCCAGACCGTTTTCATAGACCTCGGCCAGGAAAGCGGCGGTGCCGGCATCGATGGCGTAGGCATCGAGCACGATGGTTTCCGGCACAGCGGCTTTGTAATAGCTGACGCCGGCGATCAGATGCAGGGTGCGCAGCGCCGATTGCACGGCCGCGGCACGCGCGGCATCCAGCGTGAACGGTGCACCGGGGAAGGTGATGGTTTCGGAGAACACGCTACCGGTATCGAAGGCATAGTCCAGGCGTGCGATGCCGGTGGCGGCGTCGAAGGCGCAATCGGTGAAGTGGAAGCGGCGGATTGCCTCGCGGTTGAACACATACTCAGACATCAAGAATCACCTCACGCGGCAGAGCGCGCTGATTGTATTGGTTGGCCATCACATAGCCGTAAGCGCCGGCGGTGTCGATCAGCACTACATCGCCTTCGGCCGTGGCCAATGGCAAGAAGATGGCATGTGCCAGCACATCGGTCGACTCGCAGATCGGTCCGACCACATCCACACGCTGCGTCGGCGCCTCGGGTGCACGGCTGAGATTGGCCATGCGGTGTTTGGATTGATACAGCGCCGGGCGCATCAGCGCGTTCATGCCGGCATCTAGGCCGACGCGACGCACGCCGAGTTTATCGACCACCTGGCTGACGGCGGCCAGCAGAACGCCGGCCTGCGCCACCAGATAACGGCCAGGTTCCAGCCAGATGGCGTACTGTGGCCATTGCGCGGCATGCTCGGCGAGCGTCGCCGCCAAGGCGTCCAGATCGAACTCGGCCTCGCTGTCGGAATACGGCACGGACAAACCACCGCCGACATTGATGGCCTTGACCGAACCGATGTCCTCGGCCAGTTGCGCCAGCTGGGCGAACAACTGCGCCCAATGACGGCAATCACTCACGCCGCTGCCGACATGGGCATGCAGCACGGCAATCTCGGCCTTGATTTTTTTGGCCAGCACGCAAAAAGCCGGCAAATCGGCCAGCGCCAGACCGAACTTGGCGTCTTCGCCACCTGTACGCACGTGGGCATGGTGGCCCAGCCCGTAACCCGGATCGATGCGCAGCACCAGCTTGCGGCCGGCGAATAATTCCGGCCAATGCTGCAAGGGGTAAAGGCTGTCGACGGTGATCCATTCGGCCCATTCACGCGCCTCGGCATACTCGGCGCGGGCGGCGAAACTGGGTGTGAACAGCAAGCGCTCGGGCGGCAGCTCTGGGAACACCGATTTGACGTGGCGCAACTCGGCCACCGACACGCACTCGAAACCAAAGCCGCGTATTTCCAGTTCGCGCAGGATGACCGGATGGGCATTGGCTTTGATGGCGTAGAAACGGCGTTCGAGCGATGTGATGCCGCACAGCGCATCGGCCTGTTTGCGGACACTGGGCAGATGATAAACATAGGCCGGAGAGTCCTCGGCGGCAATCCGGCACAGTTCGTCGCGTCGGGATTGCCACCAATGCTCGGGCGGTGAGGCATGGCCATGCGCGATGTCGCGCCAACTCGGCCCGAAGATGTCGGACTCGGCGATCGGCATGGCACCGGAATCGATCAGCAGCGCATGCAGGGTCGGCAACAGATCCTGCGCGATGTCTTCATCGACCACGAAGGTGAGGTTGAGATCATTGGAGCTCTGCGAAATCAAATGCACGCGCTCGCGGCCGAACTCGGCCCAGATGTCGGTCAACTGGTCGAGCATCGAACGCATACCGCGGCCGACCAGCGTGACCGCACTGCAGGGCGTGATGACCTTGACCCGACAGACCTTGGCCAGATCGGCACAGAGCGCATCGAGGACATTGGAGTTGACCAGATTGTCGGAAGGATCCAGCGATACAGTGACGTTGGTTTCCGAGGTCGAAATCATGTCGACCGACAGACCGTGCGCTTTGAAGCAGGCGAACAGATCGGCCAGGAAGCCGACCTGCTGCCACATGCCGATGGATTCCATCGACACCAGCACGATGCCGCTGCGGGTGCTGATGGCCTTGACGCCCGGATGCGGCTCGGCACTGCGGCTGATGCAGGTTCCGGCCAACTGCGGGCGTTCGGTATCGCGGATCCACAGCGGTACGCCCAGATCGCGGCAGGGATGGATGCAGCGCGGATGCAGGACCTTGGCGCCGGTGGTGGCGATTTCCTGGGCCTCTTGGTATTCCAAGCGGCTGAGCAATCGGGCATCGGGTACGGCGCGGGGATTGGCACTAAACATGCCGGGCACATCGGTCCAGATTTCAACTCGACGTGCGCGCAGCAAAGCACCGAAATAGGCTGCCGACGTATCCGAACCGCCGCGACCGAGAATGGCGGTACCCCCATCGGCAGCGCGTGCGATGAAGCCTTGGGTCATCAATAACGGGGTATTGCCGGAAAAACGCGTGCGCCAGTCGGCATCGCCTTGGTAGTCGCAGGACACCGATAGGCGGGCGGCCCAGGCGCTTTGATTCGGCAGGCTGACCGCACGCAGCCAGTCGCGCGCGTCCAGCCAGGCGACCGGCAGGCTTTGCGTTTGCAGATAGGCGACACCGAGGGTGGACGACAGCAACTCGCCCTGCGCCAATATGTCCGCCTGCCAGTCAAAAGCGCGGGTCAATCGTCGCGGATCGGTGAACAGGGCATGCAACACCGCCAGACGTTCAGCCAACACGGCCTCGGCATCCAATTCAAGCGCGCGGGCGAAACCCCGGTGGCGTTCGCATAACTGGAGCTCGAGCTCGGCCAGATAGGCATCATTGTCAGCGCGGTCGATGGCGCTCTGCAAGTGGTTGGTGACCCCCGATAAGGCGGAGACCACTACCAGAACTTTGGCGTTTTCGCCCTCGGCGCGTTCGCGCATCAGGCGACCGATGGTGTCCCAGCGATGGCGCTGGGACACCGAGGTGCCGCCGAATTTCAGCACGATCCAATCGGAAGCAGGGGCGGATTCGGGCATGGCGGCAGGCAATCGGCATCGGACGAGGGTCTGCACATGATAAGGCATGGCCCATGGCTTGGGTGCCGGAATCTGTGCAAACAGGACGCCGTTGGCTTGAACGGGGCCGCAACCCGGTCATCGCCATGACCAACCTGATTGCCGATGACAACGCTAATGACGGCAGTGACCGCATTAGCCGATCTAGCGCTTACCCGCGCTTCGGCTGCAGCATGGTTCCGGTGCATTTCGGGCTGCCGCACAGGCAGGCCCAGAGCTTCTTAAGCTTCGGCGTGTGACGCCCCCCCAGACGAATGCCGTAGTTATAGGACAACTCTTCGCCGGCCTTGATGTCGCGGAGGGCCTTGATTTCAATCCGGTCTTTGGATTTGTTGCCGTCTTCGGCATCGACATGCTCGGAATCGCAGTTCGGATCGCAGCTGTGGTTGATCCAGCGGGCCTCATTACCCTTGATGTTGGCATCGACCACGAAGTCTTCATTCAGGGTGAACAGGAAGGTGTGTCCGGTTTCATCTTCGCCGTCGTAGGCGGCATCGACTTCCTCGTGGCTGCACAGCAGACCTTTGTATTCGATGATGAACTCGCCTTTTTTGATGTTTTTCGCAGCAAATACGCCGCTGCCATGGATTTTGGAACGACGGACTTCGAATTTGCTGGACATAGAATTTCCCGAGTGAGCCGCTATTGTGGCGAAGATTGCCGGCCTTGCCAAGCGCGGATTGCCACTCGGCGCCGAATACAGTACAATTTTGGTCCACTTTGGAGAACGCCATGCGCCTGACATCCAATACCTTTTCCGACGGCCAGCCGATTCCCGGCGAATCCGCGTGCGCGGTGATGGCCGGACAGGTGCTGGCCAGCGCCAGCCTGAGCGGACGCTACATCCTGAATCCGACGGTAGCGTACTGACATGCTGCGGGTCACCAAACTCACCGACTACGCGACCGTGCTGCTGGCCTGCCTGGCCAAAGCGCCGCAGCGCGTGCTTAGCGCCAGCGAACTGGCGGAAATGGCGAAACTCGAACTGCCGACGGTGAGCAAAGTACTCAAGCCGCTGTCTCGGGCGGGACTGGTGGAAGCCTTCCGCGGCAGCCAGGGCGGCTATCGTCTGGCGCAACCGGCGGCGCATATCTCGCTGTTCGCGGTGGTGGAAGCGATGGAAGGCCGGCTCGGCATGACCGAATGCAGCGGCGAACACAGCCAATGCGAACACGAACCGCATTGCGGCATCCAGGGCCAATGGCAGAAGGTGAATGATGTCATCGCCGATGCCCTACGCAGCATCAGCATCGCCGAACTCGGCCGTGACGGCCGCAAATCCATCCCTCTGAAACTGGCGAAGGCATAAGCATGGCCACCGAACGCACCGAAATCGAACGCCAGCTCGAGCGCCGCTACGAGGCCGGCTTCGTCACCGACATCGAATCCGACACCCTGGCACCGGGTCTGGACGAGGACGTGGTGCGCTTCATTTCGAAAAAGAAAGAAGAGCCCGAATGGCTGACCGAATGGCGGCTGAAAGCCTACCGGCATTGGCTGACCATGACCCCGCCGCAATGGGCGCAGCTTGACATCGCGCCGATCGATTTCCAGGCGGTCAGTTATTTCGCGGCGCCGAAAAAGAAATACGCCTCGCTCGATGAGGTGCCACAGGAACTGCTCGACACCTACGAAAAACTTGGTGTGCCCCTGCATGAGCGCGCCCGTCTGGCCGGGGTGGCGGTCGATGCCGTGTTCGATTCGGTCTCGGTCGGAACCACCTACCAGAAGGAACTGGCGGAAAAAGGCATCATTTTCTGTTCGTTTTCGGAAGCGGTTAAGGAACATCCCGAGCTGATCAAGAAATATCTGGGCTCGGTGGTGCCGCCGGGCGATAACTACTTCGCCGCGCTGAATTCGGCGGTGTTCTCCGACGGCAGTTTCGT
>NZ_JBIKSE010000101.1:0-5828 GCF_044348765.1 Arenimonas sp. | reverse complement strand
CCCAAAATGGCGAGGCCATGGAATAAGCACGCATTAACGGCTTATCATTCACCATAAGACCAATCATCACGAATTGTCCGCTGACAAAGCGGAATGACGCAGGCCGTGACACTGAAAAGGAAAACAGTCCCTTGTTCCAATGATGCGTGGTCAAAACCTTAACAGTCGAAAATGCCATGATTCACTCCATAATTCAGGGCGCTCTTTGACGGCAATCGAGCAATTTACAATAGAGACATTTCTTTTATCGTCAAAAGCCCGCCTTCTTTTTGGGGCCTGTTTCTCGAATGAAGGCCCGATGTGGCAGATATTGAGAGATGAAAAGTTTCATTATTGTCCTATCAAAACGCGTAAGGCATCTCGTGCGGGTAGCACATCGGATATTCCCGTTACGCTCTGCATCGGACGAAAGGCGCAGATAACCGCTAGCCAGTTTCCATAACGCAAGATACAGCAAGTGCGAACAAACGGCACTGGTCAGGGTAATATGCTAACCACCTTCATTTCTTGGACAAAGCGTCATCCGATTTGGTCGGTGTTGATTGCGCTGGTGCTGCTATTCATTGTCTATCGGATCGTTCGTCCGACGCCGCCTGACTATGTATATGTCAGCGAGGCTGTCACGCGCGGCGACGTTATACGTAAGGTTTCTGCCAGCGGTAAAGTGCGCGCCTTGAACACGATTAAGGTGGGAGCCGAAGTTTCGGGGCAAATCACCAAAGTATATGTCGATTTCAATTCGCCTGTGCAGGCAGGCCAAGTGTTGGCCGAGATTGACCCGACGCGGGTGCGTGCACGGGTGGAACAGTCTGAGGCGCAGGTTGCCGTGGCGCGGGCCAATCTTCAACAGACGGCGGCCAATGTGGCGCGTGCACGTGCAGAGCTGGAAATTCAGGAGCGTGATTTTGATAGGCAAAAAGCGCTGGCGGAACGCGGCTTTGTGTCAAAGGCAGGTCTTGATATTGCGCAAAGCAAGCTGAATAGTGCGCGCAACGCCTTGCAAGTCGCTTTGGCGCAAACGCAAAGCGGCAGTGCACAAATCCGGCAGGGTAATGCCGAGCTGTCGTCGGCGACACTGGACCTTAAGCGGACCGTTATCGTCGCGCCAGCGAGCGGGGTAATAATTAACAAATTGGTTGAGCCGGGAACGACCGTCGCTGCCAGTTTTCAGACGCCGAATTTGTTCGAAATCGCGGCAGATACGACGAAGATGCAGGTCGAGGCATCAGTCGATGAGGCAGATATCGGGCAAATTCGCGAAGGTCAGATGGTCAGTTTTACCGTCGATAGCTATCCTGATGATGTATTCAAGGCCAAGGTTCGACAAGTGCGGCAAGCGCCCGTAGAGGCGCAAAATGTCGTCAGCTACCTCGTAATTATTGATGTCGATAATGTGAACGGAAAGCTGCTGCCTGGCATGACGGCCAATGTCGAAATCATCACGGATGTCAGGAAAAATGTTACGCGAGTTCCAACAAACGCGATGCGGTTTCGACCGCGCTTGGCCGACCGTCCAAAGCCTACGGCGGACAAGTCAGAGCCTGCAAAAAAGGGCAATCCTAGGCCCAAAGTGTATTTGCTTGGCGACGATCCTTATCGACCCGTGCGGCGAGATATCCGGACGGGCTTGCAGGGCGAGGAATATACCGAGGTCGTTTCTGGCCTAAAAAAGGGTGATAAGGTGCTGGTGCGCACAAAATCGCTGAAGCCCAAGAAAGAGGCTGACGACAGCGCGGATGAAGATGACAACGCCGCTTCTTGAAACGCATGATCTGGTCAAGGATTATGCGATTGGCGGCGAAATTGTTCACGCGGTCAATAATGTATCGTTGTCTATTTCGCGTGGCGAATTTGTCGCGATTATGGGCGCAAGTGGATCGGGCAAATCGACCTTCATGAACATGATCGGATGCCTTGATGTTCCGACATCAGGCACGTTATCGTTGGACGGGATCGATACCAAATCGCTGGATAGCGATGCACTGGCCGAAATCCGCAATCGCAAGATCGGGTTTGTGTTTCAGCAGTTCAATCTGCTCGCACGGACCAGTGCACTTGATAATGTTGCCGTACCACTCATCTATGCCGGGATCGGCTATGCCGAGCGACGCCAGCGCGCGCAGGACAAGCTGGAGGCCATGGGCCTTGCCAACCGCTTACAAAATACGCCCGCAAAGCTTTCGGGTGGTCAGCAACAGCGTGTGGCCATCGCGCGGGCATTGGTCACAGACCCGCTGATGTTGTTGGCTGACGAGCCTACGGGCGCACTCGATACCCAAACATCATTGGACATTATGGGTATTTTCCAGAAGTTGAACGACGATGGCATTACCGTCGTGCTCGTCACGCACGAGCCCGATATCGCTGAATATGCCGCGCGACGGATTGTCTTTCGCGACGGGCAGGTGATTGAGGATGCAGCGGTAAAGTCTCGCCGCAGGGCCAGCGCAGTATGAGAGACTTGCTTGCATCGCTTGCCGGATGGGGCGTGAATGTCGCGATTGCGCTGACGGCGCTGCGAACCAATTTAATGCGTTCAATCCTGACCACCTTAGGCGTCATGATCGGTGTATTCTCGGTTATTCTTGCTGTTGCCGTTGGAAATGGCGCGCAGGTTTCGGTGTCGCAGCAAATTGCAACCTTGGGGTCGAACATGGCCATCGTGGTGCCGCAACCCGATAGCGGCAGTGGTCCCCCGCGACCGAACGACCGAGGGCGATTGACCGAGCGCGACGGTCAGGCAATCCTGCGCGAGGTTTCCGGCGTGCGCGCGGTTGCACCGCAAATCCGGAGCAGCGTGCAGATTGTGACGCCGGGACGAAGTGCAACGACGCAGGCGACGGGCGCGACCCCTGAATATGGCGCAGTCTCCAACATCACCGCATCCGAAGGCCGGTTTCTGACACAGAGCGATGTTGGTTCGGCGGCGCGCGTTGCCGTAATCGGCGAAACCGTAGCCAACAAATTGTTCCCGGAAACAAGTCCGGTTGGTGAAACCATAAGAATTAACCGGGTACCCTTTACTGTCATCGGCCTTCTGGAAAGCAAGGGCAGCAATTTGGGCAATGATAATGACGACCAAATCGTCGTGCCGATAACGACGTTGCGCCAACGTTTATTGACCACGGCTACCCAGGGCCCCGATGATGTGACGTTGATTTTTGTCGGGTTTGAGGATGAAGATGCGTTGCTTGCCGGCCAAGCCGAGATCAAACGTTTGTTGCGCGACAGATATCGCGTAGCAAAAGGCAAAATTAGCCCATTCACCGTGCGCACGACAACGGAAATTGCCGAAACCACAGGCGAAGTAACGCAGATATTTCAGGCCGTGCTTGTTGCCATTGCATCGATTTCGTTGCTGGTCGGTGGGATTGGTATCATGAACATCATGCTGGTTAGTGTCACAGAACGCACCCGTGAAATTGGACTGCGCATGGCGTTGGGCGCAAAGCGGAGCGACATTCGCAACCAGTTTCTGGTGGAGGCGGCTGTGTTGTGCGTGATCGGCGGCGCTATTGGCCTATCGCTGGCGATATTGGCGGCCTCGATTTTCGAACGTGTGGCTGAATTCCCGGCGCCCATTGGCTTTGACACAGCGATAATGGCGGTCGCTTTTTCCGCCATTATCGGTCTTGTTTTCGGCGGCTATCCCGCCATCCGGGCATCGCGGCTCTCCCCAATTGAGGCGCTGAGAAGCGAATAGCTGGTAAAGGCGTCCTAAAGCGGTGCGCACTGCTGACAGGTTTTGGGTTAGATTAGCGCGTTGGCAGATACACCGGAGCCGATGGACCGAGTGGAATTTCTGCCACTACCCAAGCCCCTACAAGCGCCATACCAATTAACAACAATCCAACTGAATAAGGGATCATAGTGGCCGCAAGGCTCCCGATGCCAAAGTCTTTTACCCAGCGTTGGCAAAACACAAGGATGAGCGGGAAATAGACCATTAACGGTGTTATGATGTTCGTCGCCCCGTCGCCAACCCTATAGGCCGCAGTCGTCATTTCGGCGCTGACACCTAACAGCATCAACATGGGAACAAGAACAGGTGCCAACAGCGCCCACTTTGCACTGGCCGACCCGATAAATAGGTTTAGCGCAGCCGTGAAAAGAACCACAAGAATGAGCAATAGCGGGGCAGGCAATGCCAATGCGTTTAGCCCGTCTGCACCATGGACAGCGGTGATGAGACCCAGATTTGACCAACCAAACATAGCTACGAAATGCGCAATTACGAAAGCAAGAACCAGGAAATAGGCCATGTCAGCCATCGAGTCTGACATCATGCGGACAAGATCGCGATGATTTTTGATGATGCCCGTAGCGCGGCCATAAGCCCAACCAGCCAACAGAAAAAGTATCATGAATCCAGCTACAAGCGACTGATAAAACGGCGTAAGCTGCGCCTCGGGCGTCGCGGTTTCGTCTATCAATGGCGTATCTGGCCCAAGGGTCATAAACACCCACAGCGCAACGACTGCTAAGGTTGCTAGGCCTGCATGACGTAGCCCCATGCGTTGGTCCGAAGAGAGCGGCTGGCTAATCTCGGATTCAGAAACGCCCCGCGCATCAACTTTTGCTGTCGGCATGCCCGCCGCAATAGCTTGTACGCCTTCGGCCCGATATGTACCAAGGCGCGGCTCGACAATTTTGTCGGTTACATACCAAATCACGGGTAAGAAAACGACCGTCATGCCGATAATGAAATACCAGTTGCCAGCTATGTTCGCTTGCCAATCTGGAAACACCGTATTGGCCGCCGACTGCGTTATGCCGAACAATAACGCGTCGAGTTGCCCCGGGAAAAGATTTGCCGAAAATCCTCCTGAAACACCTGCAAAAGCTGCGGCTATGCCAGCAATGGGGTGACGTCCGGCAGCGGCATAAATGACACCGGCCAATGGAATGAGAACCACATAGGCCGCGTCAGCAGCCAAATTGCCCATCATCGCGACCAAGGCAACGATTGGGGTCAAAAGATATGTCGGGGCATTTGCGACACCCGCGCGCATCGCTGCGCCGAACAGGCCCGATTTTTCAGCTACACCAGCGCCCAACATGACCACCAAGACATATCCGAGCGGGTGAAATCCGGTAAACGTCTTGGGCATTTCAACCCATAATTTGCGAATGTTCTCGGCTGACAGCAGGCTAGTCGCAGCAACGATCTTGTTTGCGCCGGTCTCAGGGTCGATTTCTGTTGGATGTACCGCAGACCAATTCATCGCCGCGCCGAAGACCGATAGCAATATGAGGCCAGCTATCAGATACAAAAACAGGAAAACAGGATCGGGTAACTTGTTGCCAGCCCGTTCAATCCAGCCAAGAAATCTGCTATTACCTGTAGCGTTTATAGTATCCGCGCGCATAACGACGCCTCCCCAAAATGCTACCCCCAAAACCGATGTAACGCGATTAAACACGCTGACAAGTGTCTTTTGCCACCATTTTTCAAAATGGAAGGCGATGCATATATCATTATGTTTTTAAATAATAAATTAGCATACATGAATGCGTTATTCTGGTTCCCCGGTAAGGATTCGAACCTCAATAGACGGAGTCAGAGTCCGTAGTCTTACCGTTAGACGACCGGGGATTAAGGGCTGGGCCTATATGCTCGTGACCATGTCCGGTCAACCCGCTGAATCGGGCGGCTGCCGGGGTGTTCAAAAATCTTGAATCTTTGTCACGCTGCGAGTAGCATAGATGTCAGGTACCGGCGGCACATCCGACCGGCTAGAAAATAAGAAGTGAGTTATCGGCTATGGGCGAAAATGTCGCGCCATCGCCGCAAAACGGACGCGGGCGAAAACGTAAAAGGCCGCCTC
>NZ_JBIKSE010000029.1:0-20465 GCF_044348765.1 Arenimonas sp. | reverse complement strand
CGACGATGCCGCCGGAAAGATTGCGCACCGCACAGCGCTCGAACCCGGCATCTTCCATGAGCGCCTTCAGGCCGGCCTGGTTGGGGTGTTTACGGATTGACTCGGCCAGATAACGGTAGCTGTGGGCGTCACCGGCAATCAGCTCGCCGAGTTTCGGCAGTACCTTGAATGAATGGAAATCGTAAATCGGCCGGAACCACTCGGCCTGCACTTCCGAAAACTCCAGCACCATCAGCTTGCCACCCGGTTTGAGGATGCGGTACATGGATTTCAGCGCGGCCGATTTGTCGGTCACATTGCGCAGGCCGAAAGCCATGGTGATGGCGTCGAAGCTGTTATCGGGAAACGGCAGGGCTTCGGCATTGAGCTGCACATAGCGCAGCCCCTTGATCAGGCCAAGGTCGGTCAGTCGGTCGCGGCCGACGCCGAGCATCTCACGGTTGATGTCGCCGATGATGACTTCGCCGGTGTCGCCGACGCGCTCGAGCAGCAGCTTGGCGATGTCGCCGGTGCCACCGGCCAGATCAAGGACGCGGTCGCCACGCTTGATGCCGGAAGTGCCGGTGAAGTAGCGCTTCCACAGTCGGTGCACGCCCAGGGACATCAGGTCATTCATCACATCGTATTTTTGGGCGACCGAGGTAAACACTTCGCCGACCAGCTTTTTCTTTTCTTCGACCGGAACGTCGCGGAAGCCAAAATGGGTGGTTTTATCGTTCATGGCCTATTATCACACGCCCTAGCCGCCTTTTCACGATTAAGCAGCTGGACGGAGTGCGCCGAATTCCCCAGACAAGGGGCTCTTTCCGCCGCCGAAATCAGCGCCGAGGCTGCCGATGACATGTGAAGCTGGAGCGGATCGGTAAAGACATGTCCGAGCAGATCTAGCGGCTCATGCCCTGTTGCGCAAGCATGTCGAGATAGCGTGCCCAGCGCGGCTCCTGCTGTTCACCCAACTCCTTGAGGAAACTCCAGGTATAGATGCCGGTTTCGTGTCCGTCATTGAAACGCAGCACCACCGCGTAATTGCCGATCGGCTCGATGGCGCTGATATTGACGTCGCGCTTGCCGGACACCCATACCCGCTGGTCCGGACTGTGGCCCTGCACTTCCGCCGAGGGCGACTCGACCCGCAGGTACTCGCAGGGCATGCGGTAACGGCTGCCGTCGTCGAAGGCCACTTCCAGCACATGGGAGGCGCGATGCAGAATCAGGTCGGTCGGTTTGGGGTTCATGGACTTTCTTTTTTGCGTTTCGCACGCGGATGCGCGGCATCATAGACCGTAGCCAATCTCTGGAAATCAAGATGGGTATAGATCTGGGTGGTGGCGATGTCGGCATGGCCGAGCAGTTCCTGCACGCTGCGCAGATCGCCGGAGGATTCCAGCATGTGGCTAGCGAAGCTGTGCCGCAGCAGATGCGGATACACACGTTTCCAGAGGCCCTGCTGCTGTGCCAGCTGGCGAAGGCGCAGCTGCACGGCACGGGTGCTGATGGCGGCTCCACCACGGCCGGGGAATACCGGCGCATCGGCCGCTGCGGTACTGGCGGCATGCCAGTCGCGCAAAGCCGTCAGCGCATGGCTGCCGATCGGAACAATACGGGTCTTGCTGCCTTTGCCGAGCACGGTCACCAGACTGTCTTCCAGATCCAGATCCTGCCAACGCAATGCGCATAACTCCGAAACCCGCAAACCCGATGAATACAGCAGTTCGAGTAGGGCGCGGTCTCGCCGACCGAGTCCACCATCGGTCGGCAATGCGACCAGACGAACAGCTTCATCGACATCCAGCACTTGCGGAAGTTTGCGCGCGGCTTTGGGGGCGCGAAGACCGGTACTGGGATCGTCGCGCAGTTCGCCGTGTTTCATCAGGAACTTGAACTGACTGCGCAGGGCTGAGAGCCGGCGCTGCACGCTCTTGGCGGAGAGTCCCCGGCGGTGCTCCTGGGCGATGAACTGCTGGATGTGGGCGAATTGCAGCTGCCCGGGATCATCGATATTCTGCTGTCTGCAGTACTGCTGCCAGGCCAGCAGATCGCGTCGGTAATTGCTCAGGGTATGCGGCGAGGCCTGCCGCTCGACGGCAAGATAGTCGAGAAAACGATCGACGCCGGCGGCGATGCCGCTCATTACCGGGATTGAATCAGCGCGGCCTGGAACAGTTCGCCGATCCAGCGCAGGAACAAGGTGCCCATGCCAGGATAGAATCGGTGCGGATCGGCGCTACCGACCGCAATCAGTCCGACATCCGGGACTGGAATCAGCGCGATGGATTGCGTATGAACATGATCATCGCCGAAAAGTACCGGAAGCTTTTCCGAATTGAGACGCCCGCAGACCGGTTCGCCATTGCACAGACAGTCGGCAAAAGGCTGCAGACGCGGATCTTCGGCAGGAATATGGCTGAACCAGTCGCCCAGCATCTCGGGCACTGGCATGAAACTGATGACACGCACGCTTTCACCCGCGAAGTCTTCTTTGAGACAGGCCACCAGGGTCTGTAAGACATCAGCGGGCTGGCGCGCGCGCAGCAGGGCGAGACTGAGTACATGGATATGCTGGGCCAGGCGCTCGTTATCCTGGGCGTTCATGCCAAGCTCGTTAAGACGGCGAGTCAGATCACGGTTTTTGTCGCGCAGGATTTCCAATTGGTAGGACGACAGCGAGGCGGTCTTGCCGTCTTCCTTCGGCACCACCAGGCTGAGCGCGAGATCGGGGAACTGGGCGAGAAAATTCGGATGCAGACGCAACCATGCCGCCACTTCGTGTGCACTCAGTTTTCCCGACCGGTCGTCACTCATCTCGCCATTCTCCGTCATAGACCCAGACCGCGGGGCCGGTCATGGTGACCGCCGCCGCATCATCGGGCCATTCAATCATAAGCGTTCCGCCCGGCAAATGCACCGCCAGGGTGCGCGCGACTATGTCCTTGCGCATCAGGCAGACCGCGGCGGCACAGGCACCGGAACCACAAGCCAGGGTTTCGCCAACGCCGCGTTCGTAAACACGCAGTCGGATATTGGCACGATCCTGTATTTCCGCGAAACCGACATTGACACCCTCAGGAAATACATGGGTGGCCTGAACCGCTTTTCCCCAGCGCTCGACCGGAACATCCAACACGCTGTCGACCCGAAAGACCGCATGCGGATTGCCCATGGAGACGGCGGAAAACGCATGCTGCTCTCCATCCAGCGGCAGAAAATACTGCGGCGCATCGGATTCGGCCAATAATGGAATCTGTTCCGGGGAAAAACGCGGACATCCCATATCGAGCGCATAATCTTTACCAATCCTGCGGACGCTGATGACGCCGGCCGGGCTGTCGAGATGGAATTCGCGCGCATCGGTAATGCCGCTGCGCACCAGCCAATGCGCGACACAGCGCGCACCGTTGCCGCACTGTCCAGCAAAACTGCCATCCTGATTGAGGATGCGGTAGGACGCGACGGCGCCGGGCGAGATCGGCGCCTCGATGCTCAGCAGCTGATCGAATCCGATGCCGAAGTGGCGGTCACCCATGCGCCGGATGCCCTCGGCCTCCGGCAGCCCGGCACCATCACGGCAATCGATGACCACAAAATCATTGCCGGCACCGTGCATTTTGGCAAAACGCAGGGAATTCACTGCGCAGCTCCGGCCTCGGCAGTCTCCGCTCCGGGTTTGATCAGCGGGCCTTTATTACCGCAGGCGCTCAGCAACAGGCTGCCGCAGAGCAGCAGAATGATGGATTTCAAGGGGTGTCGTTTCATGGGGAAAGTATAGCTGTTCCCGACAGCGCCGGCATGAAAAGGGCCCGCAATGCGGGCCCTCGTCAGAGTCTGGCCTGCATGCTCACTGGACGCCGAGCACTTCCAGCATATAGGCGAACTGTTCGGCGCTTTCCTGATAGCGCCGGAAGCGCCCGGATTTGCCACCATGACCGGCTTCCATGTTGACTCGGAATACCACTGGATTCGGACCGGTTTTGAATTCGCGCAGCTTGGCCACATATTTCGCTGGTTCGAAATACTGCACCTGCGAGTCCCACAGGCCGGTGCCGACGAATACGGTCGGATAGGCCTTGCGTTCGAGATTGTCATAGGGCGAATAACTGAGCATATAGTCGTAGTATTTACGGTCGGCCGGATTGCCCCATTCATCGTATTCATTGGTGGTCAACGGAATGCTTTCGTCGAGCATGGTGGTGACCACATCCACAAACGGCACCTGCGAGATGATCAACGTATAGTCCTGCGGCGCCATGTTGGCGATGGCACCCATCAGCAGTCCGCCGGCCGAACCGCCATAAGCGGCAACGCGGTCCCTGGCGGCATAGCCTTCCTTGACCAGAAAGCGCGTGACATCGATGAAATCGGTAAAGGTGTTCTTCTTGCTCAACAGTTTACCGTTGTCGTACCAGGCGCGGCCCATTTCCTGACCGCCGCGGATGTGCGCGATGGCATAGACCATACCGCGGTCGAGCAGGCTGACGTTGATGATCGAAAAGCGCGGATCGGTACTGGCGCCGTAGCTGCCGTAGGCGTACTGCAGCAGCGCAGCCTTGCCGTCTTTTTTGAAACCCTTCTTGTACACCACCGAAATCGGAATACGGGTGCCGTCACGGGCCGTGGCCCACAGGCGTTCGGTCACGTAATCCTCGGGCGTGTAGCCGCCCAGCACCGGATCGCGCTTGAGCAGCCGGCGCTCGCCGGTGCTCATGTTCACTTCGTAGACGGTGTTCGGCGTGGTCATCGAGGTATAGGCATAGCGCAGCCAGTCGGTGTCCGGTTCGGCGTTGACGTTCAGGCCCATGGTGTAGGCCGGCTCGTCGCTGGCCACGAACGCGCTCTTGCCATCGGCGGCAAGCGTGCGCAGGCGCAGCAGCGCATTGGAACGCTCTTCAATGGCGATGTAGCCCCTGAACAGCTCGAAACCCTCGATGAACACATCCCCGGCGTGCGGCACCAGCTCTTTCCAGGCCTTGCGATCACCATCGACAGACGTGTCGTCGCGCGTCATCAGCCGGTAGTTTGGCGCGTTCCAGTTGGTGCGGATGACCCAGCGACCATCGAGATGGTCGGCGCTGTACTCGAAGTCGCGCATGCGAGGCGCAAACACGGTGAATTTACCGGGCTTGGCGGCGGAGGTGCAACGCATTTCCGAGCTGACCGTGCTCTGCACGCCGATGCAGATGTAGGCATCGGAACGGGTACGGCTGATGCCCATGTAGAAGCTGTCGTCCGACTCTTCATACACCAAAGCATCGTCCTCGGCGGCACTGCCCAGCACATGGGTCTTGACCCGCTTGCTCAACAGCGTGACCGGATCCTTCTCGATGTAAAACAGGGTGCGGTTGTCATCGGCCCAGATGATGTTGGGCTCGACGTTCTCCACCGTATCGGCAAACATGGTGCCGGTGACCAGATCCTTGACGCGTAGCGTGTACTGGCGGCGTCCGACCGCATCCTCGGCCCAGGCCACCAGCCGATTATCCGGACTGATTTCATAATCACCAATGGCAAAATAGCCTTTGCCTTCAGCCATGACGTTCTGATCGAAAAGGATTTCTTCAGGCGCTTCCATGCTGCCCTTGCGGCGGGCGATGATGGCGTAATCCTTGCCAGTCTCGAAGCGGCTGTAATACCAGTAGCCTTTACGCAGGAACGGTACCGAGGAATCATCCTGTTTGATGCGACCGGTGATTTCGGCATACAACTTGTCCGCAGTCGGCTTGGACGAGGCTAGCATGGCATCGGCATAGGCGTTTTCGGCATTCAGTACCGCCAGCATTTCGGGGTTCTTGCGCGAGTCGTCGCGCAGCCAGTAATAATCGTCGTTGCGGACGGCGCCATGCGACGCGGTCACGGCATGCGCTTTCTTCGCGATCACGGGCGGTTTCGGGGATTCAGCGGACACAAGGGCACTCCAGGTCAACGAGGCGAGCAGCAAGGCATTGCGGATGGATTTCATGGCTCGGTCCCCGGGAAAAGTTTCTGTTTCAGGAAGGTGAAGGCCAGTGCCGACATAGTGGCCGACTGGGCGTTGTTGGCGGCGCCGCCGTGGCCGCCCTCGATGTTTTCGTAATAGGTCACGTCATGGCCCTGTTCCTGCATGCGTGCCATCATCTTGCGGGCATGGCCCGGATGCACGCGGTCGTCGCGGGTCGAGGTGGTGAACAGTACCGGCGGATAGCGTACGTCCTTGCGCACGTTCTGGTAGGGCGAATAAGCCTTCAGGAAGCTCCAGTCGTCGGTGTCGGGATTGCCGTATTCCGCCATCCAGGACGCACCAGCCAGCAGCTTGTGGTAGCGCTTCATATCCAGCAGCGGCACCTGGCAGACCACGGCGCCGAACAGCTGCGGATACATCACGGTCATGTTGCCCATCAGCAGACCGCCGTTGCTGCCGCCCTGGATGCCGAGGTGCTTGGACATGGTGATCTTGCGTGCAATCAGGTCTTCGGCCACCGCCGCGAAGTCTTCATAGGCTTTGTTGCGGTCGGCTTTCAGCGCCGCCTGATGCCAACGCGGTCCGTATTCGCCGCCGCCACGGATATTGGCGACTACATATACTCCTCCCTGGCTCAGCCAGGCCCGGCCCACGCCTGCGGAATAATTCGGCGTCAGCGACACTTCGAAACCGCCATAGCCATACAGCAGCGTCGGATTTTTTCCGTTGCGCACTAGGTTCTTTTTCGACACTATGAAATAGGGCACGCGGGTACCGTCTTTGCTGGTGGCGAACTGCTGGCTGATTTCATGCTGGCTGGCGTCGAAGAAACCCGGCAGCTGCTTCAGTTTTTCTGGTGTCCGTCCGACCGTTCCCAGCAGCAGCGAGGTCGGGGTCAGATAGTCGGTGACGGTCATGAAATAGTCGTTGGATTCGTCGGCATCCACGGCGCTGATGCCGACCGCGCCGAAGGCCGGTGCTCCGGCCAGCGGTGCGCGAGTCCAGCCATTGTTTCCGGGGGTCAGTACATAGAGACGGTTCTTGACGTCTTCAAGCACATTGATAATCACATGGTCTTTGGTCACTGCGGTACTGGCCAGCGAGGTGTTCTGCGCCGGCTCGAACAGCACATCGAAATTCCTTGCGCCCGACAGGAACGCCTCGAGACGGATCGCCAGCAGACTGCCGGCCTGGTACTCCCGTCCGCCGACCGTCCACGGTTGGCGCAACTCCACGCTCAGCCATTCACGGAATGCGCCTTTCTGAGCACCATCTGGAAGATCGAGCTTGGTCAGCGTTCCGGACTTGCCGCGCAGGTACAATTCGTTGGTGTAGAAGGTCAGGCCGCGGTAAACGAAGTCACGTTCAAAGCCCGGCGTATCATCGCGGTACGCGCCGACCGAAATGTCGGACTCCTGGCCTTCGTACACGGTTTTTGCCGCGGACATCGGCGTGCCGCGCTTCCACTCCTTGGCGATGCGCGGATAACCCGAGCTGGTCATCGATCCCGGACCGAAGTCGGTACTGACATAGACGGTGTCGATGTCGATCCATCCGATTTGCCCCTTGGCCTCGGGCCGCGAGTACCCTCCGATGACGAAGGCTTTGTCCGAGACGTCGAACTCACGGGTCACATCGGCGTCGGCACCGCCACGCGACAGCGAAATCAGGCAGCGGTCATAGGCCGGACGCAGACAATTGGCACCACCCCAGACCCAATTGACGCCCTCGGCTTTGCCGAGCGCATCGATATCGAGCAGCACCTCCCACTTGGGTGATTCTTTGCGGTACTCGGCCAGAGTGGTGCGGCGCCAGACGCCCTGCGGATTGTTCTTGTCGCGCCAGAAGTTGTAGTAGTAGGCACCCATCTTGCTGACGTAGGGAATGCGGACATTGGAATCGAGAATTTCCAGCAAACTGCCGCGCAGAGCCTCAAAATCTGGATCGCCGGCCAGCTGTTTTTCGGATACGGCATTCTGGGCGCGCACCCAATCCAGCGCTTTGGCGTCCTCAACGCCCTCCAGCCACAGGTACGGATCTTCATTCACATTCTGGGCTCCAGCCGGAGCCGACAGACCGGCCAACAACATCAAGGCAGAAAGGCGCATGCATTTATTTCCTGCAGGAAAACGGGGAATCCGAAAATACCATAAATCCCCCCACCGCCGCCGTGCGGCTTCACGCGGCTTTGCGGGATGCGCCTCCGGGTTGTTTCCTGAGCGTCGGAAAAACAAGCACTTGCGAAATACGGACCGCCGGCACAGGCCGGCGCGCCACCTGTAGGCCGCGCATGAGTGCTACGCCCATCAGGGCAAGCAGCCACAAGGGCCAGAGCCCCACGGCGGGATGCCGCCACGGCAGGTCCGGTACCAGTGCCAGGCAAAGCAAGGCCAGCAGGGGCAACTGCCAGCAGTATCGGTAGAAGATTTGAGCGTTCATAACGGTCTCCGGAGGGGTCTCAGGCCAGTATCGGCAAGCGGCATCTCAAATCCTGAGAGCGGCTGAAATTGACACCGCCTTCAGCAGTGCCGGCGCATCCTAATGTTTTGGGAGCACGGCACATGGGCAAAATTCTCATCGCAATCGTGGTCATCGGCCTGGGTCTGACCGCCTACAGTTATGCCAAATCCGGCAAGCCGGCGCCGCTGACCAGCTCAGCCGAGGTCGATCTCGAGCGCTACATGGGGCGTTGGTGGGTGATTTCACACATTCCGTACTTTGCTGAAAAGGGCAAAGTGGCTACAGCCGATGTGTATGCACGTAATCCCGATGGTAGCATCGACAATGTATTCGCCTACCGTAAAGCCTTCGACCGTCCTGAACAGAAAATGCAGGCGACGGCACATGTCTATCCCGGCACCCGCAATACGCACTGGCAAGTGCGCTTCTGGGGCGGATTGATCCGCGCCCAACTGCTGATTCTGGAAGTCTCCCCGGATTATCGCTGGGCCTTGATCGGCAATCCGGACCGCTCGCTGGCCTGGGTGTTCGCCCGCGATCCGGTGATGGATGACGCCACCCTGACCGGACTGCAGGAAAAACTGCGAGCCTATGGTTACGACCCTGCCGCACTCAAGCGGGTGCCCCAGACTCCCGATCAGATGCCGGTCGCGGACTGATCCAAAGCGCGCGCCGCCGCCTGACGACCGAGTTCAATCATTTCGTCGGCGCGCCAGAACTCATAGATGGCACAGGCATCGTGGGCGATACCGATCAATACATCGGGCGGGTCGCGCTCCAGCTGCATTTCAGTCATGTAGCCGTGCATGGTGCTCAATGAACGCGACATCAGCTCCATCACGCTGCGATTGGCTTTGACGTTGGACGCCGCCGGGCCGCCACGACCGACGCTCTGCAACAGGCGCGCCCAGCCCATTTCAATCGCACCCAGAGTACCGGCTTCGGCTGATGCGGCGGCCAGCGCGCCCGAGGCCGCAGCGACCGGCACGCTGGCCCCGGAGTTCGGCGCATTGATATCGACGGCGACGACACGTAAGCCGACATAGTCACGGGCACCGGAAACCGGCAAGGGTGCCAGCAAGCCGCCATCGACCAGATCCTGTCCTTGATGATGATAGGGCGTCAATAGCATGGGAATGGCGATGGATGCCCGGATGGCATCGAACAGCGGGCCGTGATCGAGCCAAACTTTGCAACGGGAATCGAGATTGGTGGCGACCGCCTTGTAAGCCACCGGTAGCTCCTCGATGCGATGCTCGCCGACCAGCTGGCGCAGCACACCGATGACGCGGTCGCCTTTGATGAAGCCCGGATGGCCGAAGGCGAAATCGACCAGGTGAAACACTTCCCTGCGCGTCAGCGAACAGGCCCATTTGCGGTATTCCGGCAAACGTCCGGCGCAGTAAATACCGCCGACCAGCGCCCCCATCGAACAGCCGACGACGGCCTCGATCCGGTAGCCACGGGCCAGCAGTTCCTCGATGACCCCGATATGCGCCAGACCGCGCGCACCACCGGCACCGAGTACCAGCGCGATGCTTTTGCCGTCATCCTGATGCATGGGAGGGTTAAACGCCGTAATTGGACAGCGCCAACTGCAGACTGGATTTGGCCGACTCGCGCAGGGAAACCGGTGCAGTGATTTCGGCATCAGCACCATAGCGCAACACGTCCATCAACAATTCGCGCGGATTGGAATATGGCACTTTTAATTCATAACGGCCATCATCGAGGAAACGGCCTTCTTGTCTGGAATGCCAGTGCTCTTCGGACACCCAACGCGCTGCTTCGGCAGAAAACACGATCGTGGCGATGTGCCGGGCGGCGCCGGAAAAGATGCCGTAGCCGTCGGTCAGCTGTAGATTGAGTTCATACTCGCTGACATCTTCGGCATCGTCATCAAGCACCTTCACATGCGTCATGCGGTCGACCGAGAAGCTGCGCAGCGCATCGCGCTCGTGATCGAAGGCATCCAGATACCAGTTATCACGGTAATGCGTCAGCCGTTGCGGCGACACCGTACGCAGGGTCAGCTGGTCGGTCGAGCGCGCGGTGTAATCGAAGCGCAGCCGCTTGCGTGACAGTACGGCACCGGCAACCTGGCGAAAAGTCGCCTCATCGCGCTCTCGGGTATAGGAACCAATGACGCGGATGCGCTCGATCGGCCAGCGGCGGCCCTGGCTCTGATTGGACAACAGCAGATCGATACGCTTTTTCAGCGGCGCCAGCGCGCCGCCGAGCACATCGGCCCCACTGCGGTTGAGAAGCTCATGGGTGGCTAGCAATGCATGCAGCTCATCGGAACTGAACCACAAGCCGGGCAGTTCGAATTGATCGACCTGCAGACGATCGTAGAAGAAGCCGGCATCGGTACTCAGCAGCGGCGCGTGCAGCACATCGCGCAGAAACCCGATATCACGGTACAGGGTGGCACGCGAACAGCCCAACTCTTCTTCGAGCGTATCGGCGGCAACTGGATAGCGTGCGGCTTTCAGACGCTTGTGCAGGGCGAATATGCGATCGTAACGGTCCATTGCAGAGCATCATAGCACTCCATTATTTGCCTTGGCGGATGGTAACGGAGTAAATTGTCGGGCACGGGCCTGTCCCGGTGCCCCGTCCGGATTGCAGCATGCCCGATTTCATCGATCAAACCTTCCTGTTGTTCGTGCTGATCGGCTTCGGCGCCCAGATGATCGATGGCGCGCTGGGTATGGCCTATGGTCTGACTGCCTCGTCATTCCTGCTGGCGGCGGGCGTTCCGCCGGTGGCCGCCAGCGCCACCGTGCACATGGCCGAAACCTTCACCACCGGCGCTTCGGCAGTCTCGCATCACAGCTTCGGCAACGTACATAATCCGCTGTTCAAGCGCCTGGTCATTCCCGGCATGGTTGGCGCCGGCCTCGGTGCTTATGTGCTGACGGAACTGGATGGCGACATGCTGAAGCCCTGGATTGCCGGATATCTGGTGCTGATGGGGATCTTCGTCCTGCTGAAATCGTTCCGGAGAATCAATCCAATCCGCGTTGAAAAAAAAGTGGGGCCGCTTGGTTTTTTCGGCGGCTTGATTGATGCCATCGGTGGCGGCGGCTGGGGGCCAATCGTGACCTCGACGCTGCTGGCGCGCGGCAATCATACGCGCTACACCATCGGCACGGTCAATGCCGTCGAGTTTTTCGTGACCCTGACCGCCTCGGCAGTGTTCATTGCCAGCATCGGTCTGGATTATTGGGAAATCGTATTGGCGCTCGCCCTCGGCGGCGTCTGCGCGGCGCCACTGGCCGGCCTGATTGCCAAACGGATTCCGCACCGTCCGATGATGGCCGTGGTCGGTCTGCTGATCATCGTGGTCAGCGGGCGTACGCTCTGGAAAAGCCTCGGTGGCTGAAGCCGCGACGGCAGTGGCCTTTATGCCACAATAAGGCATGACCGATCCCGTACTGGCCCTGAACGACCCGCCCGGCGACCGCATCGCACGCACCACCTGCTACATGTGTGCCTGCCGTTGCGGTATCCAGGTCCATCTCAAGGACGGCAAGGTCCGCTACATCGAGGGCAATCCCGAGCATCCGGTCAACCGCGGCGTAATCTGCGCCAAGGGTTCGGCCGGAATCAAACAGCATTACTCCCCGGCGCGCCTGCAAAAGCCGATGAAACGCATCGGCGAGCGCGGTGAAAACCGTTTCGAAGAAATCGAATGGGACGAAGCCCTGCAGCTGGCCACGGAAAAACTGGCTGCCGCGCGCGCGCTCGATCCGAACCGGCTGGCTTTCTTCACCGGGCGCGATCAGTCGCAGGCACTGACCGGCTGGTGGGCACAGCAATACGGCACTTACAACTACGCTGCGCATGGTGGCTTCTGCTCGGTCAACATGGCGGCCGGCGGCCTGTACACCCTGGGCGGCAGCTTCTGGGAATTCGGCGAGCCGGACTGGGAACATACCGACTACCTGATGCTGTGGGGCGTGGCCGAAGACCACGATTCCAATCCGATCAAACTCGGCCTGGGCCGATTGAAATCGCGCGGTGCGAAAGTGGTCGCCATCAATCCGGTACGCACCGGCTACGGTGCGATTGCCGATGAATGGATCGGCATCCGGCCAGGCACCGACGGCCTGCTGGCCATGGCTTTGATCCATGAATTGCTGCGCAACGGTCGGATTGATCTGGATTATCTGGTGCGCTACTGCAATGCCCATCATCTGGTGGTGGAAGCGCCGGGTACCGCCGAACACGGCCTGTTTGCACGCGATGCCGACGACCGCATCCTGTGCTGGAACCGTGACACCAACGCCGAAACACCGGCCGATGCCACCGGCATCTCACCGGTGGTGACCGGCACCCATCTGCTGGCCGACGGCCGCGTGGCCAAGCCGGTATTCGAGCAGGTACTGGCGCGCTACGGCAGCGAGGATTATTCACCGCAAATGGCCAGCGAAAGCTGCGGCGTACCGGCAGCGACCATCCGGCGCCTGGCCGCCGAACTGGCAAAGGCCGCCTTCGATCACAAGCGCAGTCTGCCGATTGCCTGGACCGACAGCAATGGCCGGCAGCATGCCGACATGCCGATGCGTCCTGTGGCGATGCATGCCATGCGCGGCATCAGCGCGCATGCCAATGGCTTCCAGACCTGCCGCGCCCTGCACTTACTGCAGCTGCTGCTCGGCGCGGTGGATGCGCCGGGTTCATTCCGTTACCAACCGCCGTTCCCGCGGCCGATTCCGCCGGGCAACCGGCCGGGCCGCAGCCGCGATGCGGAGGGCCGTCTGAACGCGATGCCGCTGGGCTTCATCCACGGACCGGAAGATCTTTTGGTGGATGCAAACGGTGCCCCGCTGCGGGTGGATGAAGCCTATTCCTGGAAATATCCGCTGGCCGTGCACGGCATGATGCACACTGTCCTGCGCAACGCGCATGCTGGCACGCACGGGAAAATCGATGTGCTGATGATGTTCATGGCCAACATGAGCTGGAACTCGGCGATGAACACGCACGGCACCCTGCACTGGCTGACCGACAAAGACGAACTCGGCAATTACCGGATTCCCTACATCATCTATGCCGACGCCTATGCCAGCGAGATGTGCGCCTATGCCGATCTGATCCTGCCGGATACCACCTATCTGGAACGCTTCGATGCGGTCAGTCTGCTCGACCGCCCGATTTCCGACGCCGATGGCGCCTCTGATGCGCTCCGGCATCCGGTGCTGCCGCCGGACCGCGACGTGCGCGGCTTCCAGTCGGTGCTGATTGACTTGGGTGTACGACTGGGCCTGCCCGGCTTGGTGCATGCCGATGGTGCGCCACTGTATCGCGATTATGCCGACTACATCGTCCGCCATGAACGCGCACCCGGTGTAGGCCTACTGGCTGGCTGGCGCGGCGATGACGGCAACAGTCATGGTAAAGGCGCGCCGAATCCGGAACAGCTGCAACGCTATATCGACCATGGCGGCTTCTGGCATGCTGCGGTTCCGGAATCTGGGCGCTATTTCAAAATGGCCAACCGCGATTATCTGGAGTGGGCCAAAGCGATGGGCTTCATCGCCAATACCGAACCGGTGGTACTGCAGCTGTATTCGGAAACCCTGCAGAAATTCCGTCTGGCCGCCGAAGGTTTCGGCGCGGTGCAACCGCCGGAAAGTGAGCGGGAACGGGTGCGCCGCTATTTCGATCCGCTGCCGTTCTGGTATGCACCGTTCGAACAGGCACAGACCGATTCCACTGAATTCCCCCTGCATGCACTGACCCAGCGTCCGCCCTTCATGTACCATGCCTGGGGATCGCAGAACGCCTGGCTACGGCAGATCATGGCACGCAATTTTCTTTATATGCATCCTGATACCGCGGCCCATTATGGTTTGGCCGACGGCGACTGGGCGGAACTGCGTTCGCATCTGAGCACCATCACCGTGCCGGTGAAACTGACCAACAACGTACAAGCCGATACGGTGTGGACCTGGAACGCGCTTGGCAAACGCAAACGCACGTGGGGCCTTTCGGCGGATGCACCGGAAAGCAACCAAGGCTTCCTGCTCAACCCGTTGATTTCCGATCTGACGCCGAATGCCGATTACGCCAATGCCGATCCGATTACCGGACAGGCCGCTTGGTTCGATCTGCGGGTGGCGCTGCGCAAAGTGGCACCGCAATCATTTAGTACACCGCAGTTCACGCCGCTGGGAGCGAGGGCATGACCGCATTGCCTGCCAGCAGCGGCAAGAAGCTCGGTCTGCTGATCGATCTCGACATCTGCGTCGGCTGCCATGCCTGCGCGGTCGCCTGCAAGGAATGGAACGACCAGGGCATTTCGGCGCCGCTGCCGGACACGGATGCCTACGGCGCGGCACCGGACGGCGTCTGGTTCAACCGTGTGCACAGTTACGAGCTGGAGGCGCTTGACGCCCAGCCCGCCAGCACCCTGCACTTCCCGCGCTCCTGTCTGCATTGCGAAACGCCGGCCTGCGTCAGCGTATGCCCGACCGGCGCCAGTTACAAGCGCGCCGAAGACGGCATCGTGCTGATCAATCCGGACACCTGCATCGGCTGCAAACTGTGCTCCTGGGCCTGTCCGTACGGTGCCCGCGAATATTCGCCGAGCGAAGGCATCATGAAGAAATGCACGCTGTGCGTCGACCGCATCTACAACGACAGCATTCCCGAGGCACAACGGCAACCGGCCTGCGTGCAGGCCTGTCCGACGCGTGCCCGCGGCTTCGGCGACTTCAATGACCCGGATTCCGAAGTCTCGCTGCGCTCGCGCGAGCGCGGCGGCATGGCCTTGATGCCGGAGCTCGGCTATCAGCCGGTCAACCGCTATCTTCCGGCGCGCGACAAACAGCCGGTCTGCACCGAGGCCGAAAACGAACGCCTCGATTCCACACAACTGCCCGGCGCCCTACGCTGGCTCGATAAAATCCTGAGCCGCTGATGCATCCCGCCCTGTCCGTCATTTTCTTCAGCACGCTGTCCGGCGCCGGTTACGGCCTGTGGTTCTGGTTCGGCGCATCCCTGATCGGCCATGACCGCGATTTCGGCATCCGTGATTATGTCACGCTCGGCATGGGCGCGCTGTTCGTGGTTTCCGGGCTGCTCAGCTCTACCCTACATCTGGGCCGGCGTGAACGTGCCTGGCGTGCGTTTTCGCAGTGGCGCAGTTCCTGGCTGTCGCGCGAAGGCGTGCTGGCCATGCTGTGCTTCCTGCCGGCGGCAGCACTCGTATTTTTTCCGCAGCATGGCATGGCACAGAAAATCCTGGCTGTCGCGCTGATGGTGCTCAGCATGGCGACGGTGGTCTGTACGGTGATGATCTATCGCTGCCTGAACACCGTGCCGGCCTGGCAACACGCCACCGTAGTTCCGATCTATCTGATGAGCAGCATCTATACCGGTGGTCTCTGGCTGGCCAGCATCCATACGATCTGGACCTTTGCCCCGGTTCTCGCGATTTTCGCGATGCTCATCCTCTGGCTGATGACCCGCTACTGGCGCAATAACGACCTTCCGCTGGCGGTATCGCGCAGCAGCGCGCTGGGCCTGCCGCAGGAACGCAGCGTGCGGGTGTTCGAACATCCGCACACCGAGGCCAATTACATCACGCGGGAAATGGTACATGTGCTGGCCCGCAAGCACAGCGCGGTTTTCCGCGAATGCTGCCGAGGCTTCGGCTTCGCACTGCCACTGATTGCCTGTCTGGGGGCATGGACGCTGAATCTGTCCTGGCTCTATAGCGTCGCCGCGATATCCGGCATGCTCGGCGTGTTCATCGGGCGCTGGCTGTTCTTCGCCGAAGCCAAGCATGTGGTGAGTCTGTATTACTGACCCGGCATGATGCCGGCTGGGGCGCTCAAAGCCGCAGCAAATCCGCCGCGCCTTGCGCAAATAGTTTTTCCGCCACCATGCGGCCGATTGCTTCCGGCTGCGCAGCATCGCCCTCGGCCTCGGCGCTGATGGATCGTAATTGGCCGGCATCGCCGACCCAACCGCTCAGTCGCATGCGTTCGCCCTGCAATTCGGCATAGCCGGCCACCGGCACATGGCAGGAGCCGTGCA
Organism: Arenimonas sp.; assembly: GCF_044348765.1. GTDB lineage: Bacteria > Pseudomonadota > Gammaproteobacteria > Xanthomonadales > Xanthomonadaceae > Arenimonas. Next base: position 4,021 of record NZ_JBIKSE010000029.1, on the reverse strand, counting down.
AGGCCAGATTCATCGCGCGTTCGGCGCGTACCCGCAGTTCGGTCGGACCATGGTTCAATGCGGAGAACAGGACTGTGGTTTCCGGATCGTTGCTACGGCACTCCACGGCAATCGCGCCCTGTGCCACTGCCGGCCACCATTGCGGTGCCGTCAGCTGTGCGCGGATGCGGGAATGCAGGCCGAGCCGTTCGAGCCCGGCACAGGCCAGGATGATGGCATCGTATTCGCCGGCCGCACATTTGGCCAAGCGGGTGTTGATGTTGCCGCGCAGATCGCGTACTTGCAGATCCGGACGCAGCTGCTTGAGCTGCAGCTGCCGGCGCTGCGAAGAAGTGCCGACCACCGCTGCAACCGGCAGATCCTCGAGACTTGCGTACTGTTCCGAAATGAAGGCATCGAAGGGATTGTCGCGGGCAAGCACGGCCGCCAACGAAAACTCCGGCTCGAGCTGCATCGGCACATCCTTCAGCGAATGCACGGCGGCATCGGCACGGCCTTCCAACATGGCCACCTCCAGTTCTTTCAGGAACAGGCCTTTGCCGCCGATTTTCGACAAAGAGACATCGAGAATCTGGTCGCCGCGAGTGGTCATCGGCACCAACTCGACCTGCAGCCCGGGATGGGCGGCGCGCAGCAGGGCGGCGACATGGCTGGTCTGCCAGAGCGCGAGTGTGCTTTCACGGGTGGCTAATCGGAGCGTTTTCATCGCGCCATTATCGCATTGCCGGCGGATGCACGCATCAATTTCCCTTGAACCAGTCCTTCAGTTCCCCGGCACAGCGGCGACTGACTTCGAGTGGCGTCGGGCTGTCCTTGAGCAAGGCCCAAATATGGCCATCCCCGTCACGGCGCAGTTCAGCCAATTGTGCGCGGTTGACCAGACAGTTACGGTGAATGCGCAGCAAGTGCATCGGATACTGTTGTTCCAGGTCTTTCAGTGACTGGTCGAGCACATGCTCGCCGCCACGGTGGTACACGATGGTGTACTTGTCATCGGCATGCAAGTAGTGGATGTCGGCCAACGCGATGCGACGGATGATACCGCCGAAGGAGGCGGCTACGAAGTCCCGGTCGTGATCAGCAGTCGGCGTACGCTTAAGTCGGATGATGCGCTCGATGCTTTCGCGCAGGCGCTCGCGGCGTACCGGTTTAAGCAGATAATCCACGGCATCGGCGTCGAAAGCTGCGATGGCATGTTGGTCGAAGGCCGTGCAGAACACCACCAGCGGCGGATTCGGCAACTGCTGCAGGCGCTTGGCCAGATCCAGTCCGGACTCTCCCGGCATGGCGATGTCGAGTAGCATCAAATCCGGCACCCGGGATTGGGCGATGCTGAAAGCCTGTTCTGCAGTGGCCGCCGTTGCCAACACATGACAGTCCGGCATGTCGGCTAGAAAACCGGCCAAGCGTTCGGCCGCCAGTGCTTCGTCATCGACCACCACGATATCAAGCGGCCGGGTCATTCGGAATTCCAAGCTGGATGCTGAAACGGCCGTTATCGGTACTTTCGGTCAAACTGGCATGCGCTCCGTAATACAGGGCCAGACGCCGGCGGATGGAGTCGAGCGCATGGCCGTGGCCAAGCGTCGGATTGCCGGGTGGCAGCGGGTTGCTCATAGTCAATTGCAGCTGGCCATCGACATGTTTAAGCACCACCTCGATTTCGCCGCCTTCCGCCATGGCGGCGATACCGTGGATGACCGCATTCTCGAACAGTGGCTGCAAAGTCAGGCGTGGCATGCGAATTTGCATCGGAAGATCGGCAGCCAATTGCCAGTCAAGGCGCAGGCGTGTGCCGAGCCGCAGTTGCTCGATGGCGAGATATTGCCGGGCAATCTGTAATTCTTCGGCCAGTGTCGCTTCGGCATTCTCATCACCGAGCGCTGCGCGAAACAGGTCGGACAGGTCTTCGATAGCCGATTCCGCGGTGTGCGGATCGCGCCTCACCAATGCGGCGATAGTGTTCATTGAATTGAACAGGAAATGCGGATTGATGCGTGCCTGCAGGGCCTGCAATGAGGCCTTGGCATTGGCACGGATCTGCTCGCGCCACTGGTCACGGATATAGAAATAACGCAGCATGACCGCGCTCAGGATGGCCATCATCAAGGCGATGCTGAGCACGAACCGCAGTACACCAATCGGCTGCAGCAGGCGCGCACCCAGGGTGTCATCAAGGATGAACATCAACCAGGCCGCGGCAGCGGAAAAAACCGCAGGCAGCAGACTGGCCAGAATGAATGCCGGAACCGGTCGGACATGCTGCAAGAGTCCGCGCGATTGGCACAACACCACCGCCGCGGTCAACGCCAGCCACTGACCGAAAGCCGAGGTGATGGCGAAGGCGCCGAGGCCGCCGAATTCGGCACGCGTCGGGGAAATGAACACAAGCACCACCACCAACTGCATGATGCCGCAGACTGCGGCAATCCGCGGCAAACGGCAGAAATCGGGCAGCTGGGAATGGGCTTGTGCGTTCATCGCAGGCTGAAGCGGGCACTCAACCAATCACCGAGATCGCGGATCTCCTCGGTACAGACGCTATGCGGCATCGGATAGGTCTTGAATTCAACCCCAAGCCCGAGCGCCTGCAATTGCTGGCAGCTGCGCTCGCCCAGCGCCAAAGGCACCACCGGATCCTGCCGGCCGTGCGCCATGAACACCGGAATGGTTTTGCCGGCTTCGGTCAGCTCGGCGGCATTGGCCGGCCCAAGCGGCAGATAGGTGGATAACGCGGCTACGCCGGCGATCGGCAGACGCAGCCGCAGTGCATGTGCCAGCACCACCGCACCGCCCTGCGAGAAGCCGGCCAGGATGATGCGCGATAAAGGAATGCCGCGGTCGCGCTCGCGGCCGATCAGCGCATCCAGTTCGGCCATGGATTCGCGGATGCCGGCCTCATCGGCGCGCTTGTCGATTTCGACCCCGACGATGTCGTACCAGGCCCGCATGGCCATGCCGCCGTTGATGGTGACCGGCCGTACCGGCGCATGCGGGAACACGAAGCGGATGCCCGGCCAGCCGTCGCGCACCAGCTCGGGCACGATCGGCGCGAAGTCGTTGCCGTCGGCGCCCAAGCCGTGCAGCCAGATGATGCTCCAGGCGGGGTATTTCGAGGTGACGTGTTCAACGGTCTGCAGCATCTTTTTCCCCGAGTGTTCACACCATCATAGCGCAGAGCCATCAGGTGAGGGCAATACCAGCCTTCGAATCAGTTGGTCACGAAATCACGACCTAAACGGTCATGCACTTCACGCACCCGACGGCGGCTGACGGGGATTTTGCTTCCGTCTCTAAGCTCGCAACACCAGCCTTTGCTTGTGCGGTGCACCCGCTTGACCTGATCGATGGCAACCCAATGCGATCGGTGAACACGGATTCCAAGCTCGCCCAGCTGTTCGGTCGCCGCCGATAGATTACCCAGCAGCATGACGCGGCCATTTTCGGTAAATACCTTCAGATAATGCAAATCGGCTTCAATTCTTAACAGACTACGTCCAATCGCAATCGGCAATTGATTAAGCCAATCGGTACTTGCGTCCGGAGGATTTACTGCACGTGTATCTGAATCAAGAACCGGCTGAGCCTGTGCAGGTACCAAATTCGGCGCAGCCATCTGCACCAGAGGCACGGCATTGATGAGCATCCAAGCACACAAATAACTGGGCAGCAACTGCAGCCATTCGGCAACCAATGCTTGCCAACCACCGGCCAGCTCCCAAACGTCCAACCAGTCATCGGACATCATTGTGTTCGAGGTGGACGGAAACATCGCCCCCAAGCCCAGGGCCACTGGTGCAAAAGCCAAGCTTCCGAATAAGCCGGCCAACAGCAATTGCAACCAAGCTGGCCATGTGTGCAAGGCGGAACAACGGGTCAGCACGCGGGCTGCAACCACGGCCAACAGTAGTCCGCAGCCGATGTGTGCAAGCCAAAAGCCCAAGGCCCAACCAAAAACAAGTCCACGCGATGACTGAGGCTCGAGGATGGCAAACAATAACGCCAGGCACAAGGTCAAATA
>NZ_JBIKSE010000130.1:0-5914 GCF_044348765.1 Arenimonas sp. | reverse complement strand
TATGGGCGTGTCCGTACGCATAAACGGGAGCGTGATGTTCTCCGTCTGGCGTGCAGGCAAGCGATATGGGTCGAGGTGGTCTCGGTCGGCATCGCAGACGCGCAAGCCCGGCGAATTGTAATCGGAGTGCAGCATGTGCAGCGGGAACTTGCGGCTGCAACGACCGCAAATGCCGATGCCCAGTGTCGGGTTGCCGCGCGTGTTGAGGTACAGCGGCATCAGCTCAATGCCTCATCGGGACGGGGGTATCGCAAAGCAATCTGCTCACCGGCTCGTGCGGGCAAGCGATACGGATCATAATCGTCGAGGTCGTCTCGGCACACCTTCAGCGCTGGGTTGTTGCGGTCGCTCCACAACTCCTCCAAGGGGAATTTGCGCTTGCATCGGTCGCAGAGGCCTACGGCCAGCCACTTCTTTCCGCGCGTGTCGAGAAAGCCCTCTACTGGCATTTAGCGCGTATACATTGCGATATTTGGCAGGATCATCATCGGGCTGTTGTCCCGCTCTTCTTGCTGCGCGAAGTACAGGCTCTCCTTGGCCTTCGCGTCAAGCATCGAGATCATGCTTGGGTCGACTTCGAGATACTCCAATGCCAGACGCGCGGCGAGCATGGCCACAATCGCCTCGTACCAGCGCTGCGGGACTTCGATCTCTTCCGTCATGGTGCCTACGTCCATGATGTAGCGCTGACGCCACAGGACGATTTGGTACACTTCGGCCTCTTGATTTGGTACCGGCCACAGGTGCATTATTGGCTGCTGAACCTGACGGTCGAACCAGTATTGCAAGGGTCGGTTCGACTGAAACGACTTATTTGGTAAGTTCGTGTAGTCGTCGCGGTTGAGGCGTGCCAGCGGGATTTCGGTCGGCGTGTTGGCGAGATACACGCGGCTGAAGCTCAAAGTGCCTGATGTTGCGCGTACGCGGAAGAATGTCGTCGCGACGCTGCTTTCGAGGTCGAACCACGTCCACTGTCCGGCCGTTGCGGACGGTGTTTCTGTCTGGACAACGGTCCACGTTATGCCGTCATCGCTACGCTCAAGGGCAAGCGGAACGGCGTCCGCCGCCCACTTAACGCCGACGGTGGTGACGAATGTTGGTGTGGTGAAGTTTACTTCACGTGCCGTTGACGTGTCGTAATTGATGCCGGTGACTTGCTGCAGCGTGCGCAAGTTGCTGTTCAGGACGTCGAGCGTGCCGGTGACGAGGGTGACGTCGCCAACGCCGTTGTAGAGCGGGTATATTTGCTTGTCGATGCACCAGAGCTGGATGCCGCGATTGGACAGGTCCGACAGCAGCATGAAAAGCTGGTCGTTTGCGATGTCCACATGCTCGGGCGTCAACGACTGCGCGGGCAGTTTGCAGCGGCGCGCCGCATTTTCAATAACTTTGCGGGTATTGAAAACCGTCTGCGATACTGTGTTTGAATAGGCCATAAGTTTTTGCTCGCTGTTTCAACGCAGCAGCGCGCAAGCGTGAGCGCGCATTTCTGACCTGACACGCATACACGAAAGCAGTCTCGGCTACAATACCGAGACTGCCTTAGATGTTATTAGCACTTGCCCTTTGGCATTGCCATGAGGCCACCCTTGCTGCGCGGGATTGGGAGGCGTATCATCGGACGGTCGCTGTGCGCGGGAACGGCCTTCTTCTTCTTGGCGGCGAGGGCTCCGAGTTCAGCCGCACTATTCATGCTTTTTGCTGGTGCCTTCTTGGCGGGGCTCACGCCGCCCGGTGTCATGCCGAGTTCTGCGTTCGTCATGCGACGGCCGCTGGCGTCAGTTGGGCGGGTTGAGATACCTTCGGCGGGTGGCTTGCGCTTCGCCGTACGCGCAGCCATTTCGTTTTCCACGCGGCGGCCTTCTGCCGCGACCTCGGCGACCGTCGCGCGTTTGCCGCGCTCGTTGTACACGCCGCCGCCATCAAACTTCTTTACGACGCCGCCAGTGGCTTTCTTCACTGGTCCGCCGCACATGTACTTCACCTTGGTGCTGTCTTTGAAACCGTCCATTTTACTTACCTTTCTTGCGGGCCGCAGCGTATGAGCCTCTGGCTGTTAAATACTTTATTGCGGACTGTAGCACGTCAGTGCTTTCCGATGCCATACCAAGAAGCGAATTACATTTTAAGCAAAGAATGCCCCTAAACTCGCCTGTCTCGTGGTTGTGGTCTATGGCGTATCCGCGCCGACGATTGTCGTACACCATAAGGTCTGGCAATTCAGTTTCGCATATCGCGCAGTTGCCTGATTGATCTCCCCAAGCCTTTGAGAACTCGGCGTGCGAAATGCCGTATTTGTACTTCAGGTGCTGTTCCAACCGTTTAAGTGGAGTGCGGCTGCCCCAACAAGTTTTCTGTTTGTGCTTACTGCATGGGATGCAAGCGGACTGGCCCTTCCAGAAATCTCCGATAGGCTTTGTCGCGTCACAAGTTTTGCAGTATTTTTCCGTCACTTTTTCCTCGCCACGGCGATATTATCAACAGCGTTCGGGTAGGGGCGTCCGGCCGCCTTGGCACGCGCCTTAGCGGATTTCTTCTTCTTAACCGACAAGTCTTTCGGCTTGCCAAGATCCTTCGGGCGCTTCTTGTCCCAGACGGCTAAATCGCTCATATCAACAATCCCATTTACGAAGTGATAGCGCCTTGCGTGTCGGACGGCCCTTGCCGTCCTTCATCGGCCCCGGCATGCCAGACATGCGTGCGCAGAATGACTTACGGCGGGCTGCTGACTTAGGTGATTTCTTCGCCTGCTTGGCGCTGACGGGTGGCTTGATGTCTTGGCCCTGAGCGCGCAGCGACGCGCGGCCCTTGGCGTTGAGGCCGCCCTCGGGGTTCTGACCCTCCTTGCGGGTCCACGCGCCACGTTTGACGGAAAGGTCGCTCATGCCCACACGCGGTATGGTATCGACGGTTCAACGCTGAGCGGCGTCAGCAAAGCCAACTGCTCTTCGTCAAAACTACCGCGAAGGTTGGTGTGCCAGTCGGGATAATTCTCGACAATCGGCTCGCCCTCTGCGTCGTAGCCAATGACCTTCGTGAATGGACCGATCTGGTCAACGGAGAAGTCCGGCGTTGGGTTGCCCTCGTCGTCAATGACGCCTGCCTCAAGCAACGCGGCGTCCATGTCCTCTTGGGTGGGTGCTTTAAGATATAGGTCGGTCATGCTGTCAAAGCCTGTAGTTGGAAGTCCGCAAGACGGACGGGGTAATATTGGATGGAGCGGATGTGGCCGTTGAGGAAATTCGTTGTGGCAATTGCGGAAGCACCAACTGTCAGCCTTACAACCGTTGGCACGGTTGCGGCGGTGTCTTCAGTGCCAAGAGTTCCGTTAACAGCGGATTGAACCGAGTTTGCGCTGATTGCAAATGCCGATTTAAACACTGTGTTAGCTGCATAAGTACCAACATCAATACTGGCCTGTGTCACGCCCCCAGTCGCCATAAAGCTCCTGATGGTGCTGCTTACTGCAAAAGCAAACCAACGGTTGGAGTTCGTCTCGTCAGAAATAGTCCAAGCGGCGTTGCTGGCGCTGGTTGGCGAGAACGAACTAAACTCAGAAACCAACGTCCCCTCGCTCTGGTTGTACCAAGGCGCGAACATCGGTGCGACGATGGCGCACTGGTCAGCGGCGCGTGTTACTTGGCTTGCGACCGTGGGGATATAGCTTGTGGCGAATGCTCCGGCTTCGACTTGTGCGCCGTAAATGAAGATGCCGCTTGTGCCGTCGCCTGTTGCGGCAACGCTGTCGGCAGTGTAGATGCGGGCAAACAAAGCCGTTTCTGTTGACGAAGTAAATGTAAGGCAGACGCGCCACCAACCAGCGCCCGCATTAAGCACAACAGCACTGGCAGAAGAAAACGCGCCTATTGTTCGTGCGGCGCTGGTTATGCTTCCGTCTACAAGGGATACAGTGACATCTGAGATGTTTGCCGTTGTTGCCGCATCTTGAACGTAGAGCCTAACGCGATTGAACTCAGAGGCTTTTGCGTAAGCGGTGTAGGTGTATGTTGTCGCAACTGCGCTCTTGGAGATTGACGCACTGCGTATGGAAGAAGAATTTAGTGCAATTCCGTCGGCGGCGATCATCTTCTCTGCATCTACAGTTCCGTCTGGTGACGTTGTCACATCCGGTGTGATTGTAGAGTTTATTTTAGACCAAGCCGCGTTATCAAACTGCTCACTGTACGTCACCAAATTCGTCCGCGCCTCTTCGATCAGGATGCCCTTTGGCTGGAGCGTGACGGGGTCGTAGTCAAAGCGTGGCGGGAACCTGCCGCCGTTGTTGCGTGTGTAGGTGGACGGCATGCCCGTGACTGCGGTGATCTGCTTCACAGACGCCTGAGATACAGAGAACGTCTGGTTTTCTGCTGCACCAGTCACGATTAAGGCAAGGTAGTGTGTGGTCGCAGTAGCCACAAAGCTGTACGTTATTGAAGTTCCCGTGATTAATTGCGTAAACAAAGCCCCCGTGCTTCCATCTGCGTTCGTCGTGATGCGAATACTTTTAGCTGCCGCGGTTCCAGAAACGCCAGAAACACTTATGTAGTATGTGGCCCCGATAGTCAGACCGCTCATGGCAGACGAAACCGCACGGGCGGAAGTACCACCCACTGGGACAGTCAACACAAGCGAACCAGAAGAAGTGGAAAGCGTACCTAGCGCAGCAGTCCATCCGGTCGTATCAGAGAACGGGCCGGGGTTCGTGACAAGCTCACTGCCCAACACCAGATTGGCGGCGGGGACAGCTTCAAGCTGTGCGCCCCAGAGGAACAAACCTGAAGTGCCGTCACCTGTGTAGGAAATGGAATTGTCAGCATTTGCCAACAAAAATGCGGAACCCGTGCCCGCGCTTGCGGTAGGCGTGAATGTAACCGAACAGCGATACCAGCCATTACCTGTGGAAACGATTGCCGCTGTGACCCCGCTCGTTACTGTCCCTACAGTCCCGTTACTAACATCAAAGAAAGCGTTTCGTATTGTCCCCATAAGGGCGGCAGGAAGTTGAATATCAAACCAACTCCGCTCCGCTGCCTTAACTGACACACTGAGCGTATATGTAGTGCCAGCCGTGTAATTGGCGCTTTGGCTTGTAAAATGAGTGCTAGACGCAGTCGTGTCCTCAACCAATTTGTCAGCCGTAGAAGTGCCGTCAGGCGCAACAGTCGAGTTGGCTGTTATGGTGGTCCGGACCTTCGACCAAGCAGCGTTATCAAACTGCTGCGTCTGCAACAGCAAGTTCACGCTGGCTGGCGTGGTCTGGATCAGCCCATTGCTGCCGACGAACGTGCCTGACGTTGTGCGCGTGAAGTCGAGAAGCTGGTCGAAGGTATAGTTTGTCATGCGTCGTATATTCCGTTGATGAAATCGAGGCTGAGTGTCGTAATCATCTGCGGTGCGGTGAGCGTCTGCAACTCGGTGTTTGTAAGCCGCGTGTTGTAGTACGCGATTTGGCGGATGTGGCCGATTATATAAAGCGCCCCACGCCGACCAATTTGAAGCTCATTGACAGAGGCAAAAACTCCGCTGTACGCGCTTGTCCCTGCTGTGCCGCCATTAAGCGAAGCCGCCAACCCCCCTAATCCGTAAGAAACAGCAGCCTTAAATGTGGTGTTAGCCGCAATAATTCCACCAACGGCTGAGTTTGTTAAGTCGCTTATGCTGATAGAGCCAGCGGCGGATGACGATAAAAAGCGGTCATTGGTTGTCTGTCCGTTAAGAAAGTGCCTTGTTGCTTCAAGTTGCGTTGAACCTTCAAATACAAAGCTACCTTCAGCAGCGTTATACCAGCTAGAGAAGTTCGTGCCTGTCATGGTCGCAACGTCTGCGCTGCGCGTTACTTGGCTGGCAACTGTGGGGATGTAGCTGGTGGCGAATGCACCGGCTTCGAGTTGTGCGCCCCAGATAAAAAGGCCTG
>NZ_JBIKSE010000008.1:0-59137 GCF_044348765.1 Arenimonas sp. | reverse complement strand
CCAAGCGCGGCACGCGCCAGGCCCTGCGTGTATTTGAGCGGATGCAGATGACCGCTGTTGGCGTCAACCAGCGCACCGAGGTAGCGTTGATTGGGCATGACTGCCTGCAACTGCTCGCGGTCCCACCACTGTAGCGGATAATTAAAGTTTTCGGCCAGATCGTGTTGCAGGGCCTTCAGTTCGGTGATGTGGCGCGGCTTGTTCGGAACATGCGCATGGATATCACGCCAGTCGCAGTCGATACCATACCGAGCGCAACGCCATTTGATCAGCTCAAGTCCTTCCAACGACCAGTTGAACAATCGTCGGGAATCGGCCAGACCTACCGCTTCGGTGATTTTTTTTTGATCACAGCCGAAACCGAAAATGGCCTGGCCGCCGCTGCGCCCCGAAGCGCCCCAGCCGACCTGATGTGCTTCCAGTACCACCACCGACAGGCCGGTTTCAGCCAATTCGATGGCGGTGGACAGGCCGGTAATGCCGGCACCGAGAATGCAGACATCGGCCTGCAGCATGCCTTCCAGTGAGGACTGCGCCGGAAATGCCGGCACGGAGGCGGCGTACCAGGAATGGACATGGATGCTGCCGGTCATGCGGGAAACCCGGCTCAGACCGAGCGCAGATACCAGTCGTATTCGAGCGTGGTAACTTCGGTGTAGAAACTGCGCATTTCCTTGAGCTTCTGCTGGCCGAACACATGCTGGAATTCGGCACCGAACATGTCCTTGATGAAGCCACTGGCCATGAAGTCGTTGATGCTGTCGCGCCAGAACAGCTGGCGTTGCTCGGTCTGTTCGTAGGCATTGCCTTTGATGGCCGGGCCCGGATCGCCCTTGGCATCGAGGCCATGCAGGATGCCGGCCAATACCGCAGCGGTGACCAGGTACGGATTGGCATCGGCGCCGGCGATGCGGTGTTCGATGCGGACATTTTTCTCATCAGAATGCGGAATGCGCATGGCCACGGTGCGGTTATTGAAGCCCCAGCAATCGTTCAGCGGCACAAAGGCATTCAGCACGAAACGGCGGTAGCTGTTGGCGTGTGGGGCGAACATCAGCATGCAGTCCTTGGACACCGATTGCAGACCGGCGATGGCATGCTTCAGGGCCGGTGCCGGATTAGCCTGGCTGCTGGCGAAGATATTCTTGCCGTCTTTGTCCAGCACAGACACATGGATATGCGTGCCCGAACCGGCTTGGTCAACGAACGGCTTGGCCATGAAACTGGCCAGCAGATCCTGCTGTTCGGCGATGGATTTGATGGCGCGCTTGAGCAGTATGGCGTCGTCGCAGGCGGCTACGGCGTCATCGCGGTGTTTCAGGTTGATCTCGAACTGCCCTGGTGCGTATTCAGCCACCGCCGTATCGGCCGGAATGTTCTGGGCGGTGCAGGCATCGGCCACGGCATCGGTGAAGCCCTGGTAATCGTTCAAATCACCCATGTAATAGACCTGGGTGGTCTTGTTGCGTTCACCGGTGGAAGGGTTGATCGAAGTCTGCGGCCGTCCGTCGGGGGTGAGTTGCTTGTCGAGCAGGTAAAACTCGAGCTCGACCGCCACCACCGGAGTCAGGCCGCGGTCGGTGAATTTCTGCACCACATGCTTCAGCACTTCGCGCGGATTGGCCGAAAACATGCCGCCGTGGAAGCCTTCCATGCTCAACAGGCACTGCAACATGGGGCGCTGCTGCCAAGGAATTGGGCGCAGGGTACCTGGAATCGGGCGGCAGATCCGGTCTTCATCACCGATAGCGTAGCCCAGACCGGTTTCTTCCACAGTATTGCCGGTGACATCGGTGCCGATCAGCGACATCGGCAGGCACACGCCGTTTTGGAACACTTTTTCCAAGGCGTCGCGGGTGATGCGCTTGCCGCGGAGCAGGCCGTTCATGTCGGGCAGGATCAGGTCGATCAGCTCGGCGTTATCGTATTCGGCCAAAACTTTGGCATCGGCCGGGTCAAGGGCGGGGTCGGTCATTGCAGATTTCCGATATGGTTGCGCTGATACTAGCAGAGATTTCGGAGGCCGTAAAAAATATTCATCATTCATGCAGATTTTGGGGCAGATTAACGATATTTCGCTGGGCGCACACAAACGTTCCATGGCCGTCAATGCTGGTCTGATGGGCTTTGTTACGGGTTCTTGAGGGCCTATGCACGCTTGAAAATTTCTGTTGATAAAATTTTACAGTCGGGTTAGGGTAAAGACACTATCGAGCCACGCAGCACCCGCGCATGATTTTCGTTGGCATCCCCGCAGACAGCAGAATAATCGGTCCGCATCCGTTCCAGGCCGTGGGCGAAAAATACATCCGTGCCATTTTGGATGGTGCCGGTGCACAGCCCTTGTTGATTCCCTCGGTGGCTCCGGGTTTGGATCTGGATGCGCTGTTGGATCATCTGGATGGACTGTTTCTGCCCGGATCACCGAGCAACATCGAGCCGCATCATTACTCCGATGAGCCCAGTTACGACGGTAATCTACATGACCCCAGCCGGGATCTGACCACGCTCAATCTGATTCCGAAAGCCATCGCCAAGCGTTTGCCGGTATTGGCGGTCTGCCGCGGTTTCCAGGAAGTGAATGTGGCCATGGGCGGTACGCTGCACCAGAAAGTTCACGAGGTGCCCGGCATGATGAATCATAAAGAAGACTTCAGTCAGCCACTGGATATGCAGTACGCTCCGGCGCATGCCTTGGATCTGGTGCCGGGTGGCTGGTTGGCGCGGTGGGCCGGTGGTACGCGCGTGAATGTCAATTCCCTGCATGGCCAAGGAATCAACAAGCTGGGCGCCCATCTGATCGCCGAAGCCATAGCCCCCGACGGGCTGGTTGAAGCTATCCGTCTCGATTCCGAGGCCAGCTTCCTGCTCGCGGTGCAATGGCATCCGGAATGGAGGGTCACGGAAAATCCGTTCTCTCTCGAAATATTCAAAGCCTTTGGTGCGGCCTGCAAAGCCCGCGCCGCTGGCCGGAATCAGGTGAAGTCATGAATAAGAAAACCAGCAAAACTCCGAGCACAGCAAAAGCTACGAAAAAAACAGATGGCAAGTCGGACAAAAATTCCAAGCGACGCATTCTTCCCGTCAAGGTAGACAAGGTCATATCGACCCCGGTCAAGCAAAGCGTCGCCAGCGAACGCGAGGAGAGCCATCTTAAGCGTTGGCTGCGGGAAAACCGCATCACCGAGGTCGAATGCCTGGTGCCGGACATGACCGGTAACGCGCGCGGCAAAATCATCCCGGCCGCCAAGTTCTCGCATGACTTCGGCACCCGTCTGCCCGAAGGCATTTTCGCGACCACGGTCACCGGCGAATATATCGACGAATACGACCAAATCGTCAGTCCGTCGGATTCGGACATGTACCTGCGACCCGACCCGAATACCGTTCGCACCGTACCCTGGGCTTCTGACCCGACCGTGCAGATCATCCATGACTGCTTCACCAAGGAAGGCAAGCCGCATGACCTGGCGCCGCGCAATGTGCTGCGGCGGGTCATCGAGCGCTACGATGCGCTCGGACTGAAACCAATCATCGCTCCCGAACTGGAATTCTTTCTGGTACAGAAGAATACCGATCCGGATTTTCCGCTTCAACCGCCGGCCGGACGCAGTGGCCGCCCGGAAACGGCGCGACAGAGCTATTCGATCGATGCCGTCAACGAATTCGATCCGATTCTTGATCTGATGTACGACTACTGCGAGGCCATGGAGCTCGACGTCGATACGCTGATCCATGAATCCGGTGCGGCCCAGCTTGAGATTAATTTCATCCACGCCGATCCGCTGTCACGCGCCGACCAGGTGTTTCTGTTCAAACGCACCATGCGCGAAGCCGCGTTGCGCCATAACATCTACGCCACCTTCCTGGCTAAGCCAATGGAAAACGAACCGGGCAGTTCGATGCACATCCACCAGAGCTTGGTCGATGCCAAAACCGGTAAGAACATGTTCATCGGCAAGGGCGGCGCCCGCCATAGCGAACTGTTCATGAACTACCTCGGCGGTCTGCAGCGCTATATCCCCGAAGCTATGGCCTTCTTCGCGCCGAACGTGAACTCTTACCGCCGCCTGATCTACGGAGAGGTATCGCCGAAGAATGTGCAGTGGGGCTATGACAACCGTACCTGCGGTCTACGCGTGCCGTTCGATACCCCGGAGAACATGCGGGTGGAAACCCGTTTCGCCGGATCCGACGTCAATCCGTATCTGGCCATCGCTGCCTCGCTCGCCTGTGGCCTGCTCGGCATCGAACAGAAGCTGCAGCCGACCGAGCCCTCGACCGGTTACACGCATACCTCCGGTTTCGAGCTGCCCAAGTCGATGCAGGACTCGCTCGAGTTCCTGGAACGTTCTGAAGCGCTTTCGGCTATCCTCGGCGAACGCTTTTGCCGTGCCTATGTCTGCATCAAGCGCAAGGAATACGAAACTTTCTTCCGCGTCATCAGCTCCTGGGAACGCGAATTCTTGTTGCTCAACGTCTAACCGGATTGCCTGCCATGTCCGAAGTCTATCAACGCCTGCAGCAGCTCGATGCCGCCCACCACATCCATCCGTTCAATGACAATGCCGAGCTGGCCAAGAAAGGTACCCGCATACTGGCCCGTGGCGAGGGCTGCTATGTCTGGGACAAGGAGGGCAACAAGCTGCTCGATGCCTTCGCCGGTTTATGGTGCGTCAACATCGGGTACGGCCGCAAATCGATGGGGCAGGTGGCCGCCCATCAGATGGACGAATTGGCTTACTACAACACCTTCTTCCAGTGCACTACCGAGCCGGCCATTCATCTGGCCGCCAAGCTGGCCGAAATTTCGCCGGCTGATCTCAACCACGTGTTCTATTCCAACTCCGGTTCGGAAGGCAACGACACCGTGCTGCGCATGGTACGGCATTTCTGGGCGGTGCAGGACCAGCCTAACAAAAACATCGTGATCGGTCGCCATAACGGCTACCACGGCTCGACCATGGCCGGCGCCAGTCTCGGCGGCATGAAGGGCATGCATGCCCAGGGCGGTCTGCCGATTCCGGACATCCACCACATCGAACCACCGTTCTTTTTTGCCGACGGTGGCGATTATTCGGAACAGGAATACGGACTGGTCGCGGCACGCCGGTTGGAAGAGAAAATTCTCGAGCTCGGCCCCGATCGCGTGGCCGCCTTTATCGGTGAACCGATCATGGGTGCCATCGGTGTGTATATCCCGCCGATGACCTACTGGCCCGAAGTCGAGCGCATCTGCCGCAAATACGACATCCTGCTGTGTGCCGACGAGGTCATCTGCGGTTATGGACGAACCGGCGAGTGGTTCGGTGCCCAGTATTTCGGGTTCACCCCGGACATCATGACCACCGCCAAAGGCCTGACTTCGGGCTACATCCCAATGGGCGCGGTGTTGTTCAGCGAGCGTGTGGCCTCGGTGCTACGCCAGCAGGGTGGCGAGCTGGCGCACGGCTACACCTACTCCGGCCACCCGGTCTGTGCCGCGGTGGCCCTGGAGAACATCCGCATTCTGCAGGACGAAAAAATCATCGAGACCTGCAAGTACGACACCGGCCCCTATCTGGCCGAGCGTTGGCAGGCCCTGGGCGAGCATCCCTTGGTCGGCGAAGCCCGCATCGCCGGTATGATCGGCGCCCTGGAACTGGTCCCGAACAAAGCCGAACGCAAGTTTTTCGCCGACCGTGGCAAGGTGGGCGGATTATGTCGTAGTATTGCCTTGAATAACGGACTCATCCTTCGGGCAACCTATGATTCCATGTTGCTGTCGCCACCCTTGGTCATCAGTCGCAATGAAATCGATGAGCTGTTCGAAAAAGCGTGGAAGTCGTTGAATGAAACCGCAAAGGCCTTGGCCTGAACGGGGGAGGGCCTGCCATATCGGCAGGATGCAGACATTAAACTTCAATAGAGAGGGTTGAATGATGAAACTGAAACTGTTGGGTATTGCGGTTAGCGCGCTGATTCTTGCTTCCTGCGGAAAGAAGGATGCCGCCCCGGCCGTCGCGGCTGAAGAAGAGAAAGTCCTGAACGTCTACAACTGGTCCGATTACATCGCGCCGGACACTCTTGCCAATTTCGAAAAAGAAACCGGCATCAAAGTCACCTATGACGTGTTCGATAGCAATGAAGTGCTGGAAACCAAGCTGGTCACCGGCAATACCGGCTATGACGTGGTGGTTCCCTCGCTGACTTTCCTGGCCCGGCAGATCCAGGCCGGCGTGTTCATGCCGCTGGATAAATCCAAGATTCCGAATCTGGCCAATATGGATCCCGCCATCCAGGCCAACATCGCCAAGCTTGACCCGGATAATACGTACTCGGTCAATTACCTGTGGGGCACCACCGGAATCGGTTATAACGTCGCCAAGATCAAGGAAGTGTTCGGTGATTCCGTCCCGACCGACAGCTGGGCGATGGTGTTCGAGCCGGAAAATCTGGCCAAATTGAAGGAATGCGGCGTCTATTTCCTCGACACTCCCTCCGAAATGATTCCGCCGGTGCTGAACTACCTCGGTGAAGAGCCCAACAGCTTCGATCCGGCGGTTATCGCCAAGGCTGAACAGCGCCTCAAACTGCTGCGCCCCTCGATTACCCAGTTCCATTCCTCGGAATACATCAACGCCCTCGCCAACGGCGATGCCTGCGTCGCGGTGGGTTGGTCCGGCGATATTCTGCAGGCCCAGGATCGTGCTGAAGAGGCTAACAATGGTGTCGAAATCGCCTACGTGATTCCGAAAGAAGGCGCCCCGATGTGGTTTGACATGATGGCTATCCCGAAAGATGCCAAGCATCCGAACAATGCCCACATCTTCATCAACTATCTCCTGCGTCCGGATGTGGCTGCTGAAATTTCTAACTACGTGTCATACGCCAGCGCCAACCAGGCGGCCTTTGAAAAAATCTCACCGGAGCTGAAGGCCAATACAGGGGTCTATCCGACTGAGGAAGCGAGCAAGGGCCTGTTCAGTCTGGCCGTGCTGCCGGCGGATGTCGACCGTCTGTTCAACCGCATCTGGACCGGACTTAAAACCGGTAAATAAGTAAGCGGCAACCGGGGCAGGCCGTTCAGCCTGCCCTTCTTACGGAAATGGAAGCGCCATGAATGAAGCCACTCAGACCGTGTCTGCCGGCAATGGCAAGCCGGATAAGGCCAGAGCCGACAATTACGTATGCATCGAGGGTATCCGTAAGGAATTCGACGGCTTCGTCGCCGTCGATGATGTCAGTCTGAGTATTCGCAAGGGCGAGATCTTCGCGTTGCTGGGGGCCTCCGGTTGCGGCAAGTCGACTCTGCTGCGCATGTTGGCCGGTTTCGAGAAGCCGACCGCCGGCGAGATCATCCTTGATGGTCAGTCGATGAACGATATTCCGCCCTACGATAAGGCGGTGAACATGATGTTCCAGTCCTATGCGCTGTTTCCGCACATGACGGTCGAGCAGAACATCGCGTTCGGTCCGAACCAGAAAAAAATGCCCAAGGATGAAGTCGCCCGCCGTGTCGAAGAGATGCTGGCCTTGGTGCAGATGAGCAAGTTCGCTAAGCGCAAGCCTCACCAGCTGTCCGGTGGCCAGCAGCAGCGTGTTGCGCTGGCCCGCGCCGTCGCCACCCGTCCGAAGCTACTGCTGCTTGACGAACCGATGGCGGCGCTTGACAAGAAACTGCGTTCACAGATGCAGATCGAGTTGGTCAACATCGTCGAGCGCCTGAACGTGACCTGCATCATGGTCACCCATGACCAGGAAGAGGCGATGACCATGGCTCACCGCGTGGCGGTCATGGATGCCGGCCGTATCCGCCAGGTCGGTACGCCTGATGAAATCTACGAACAGCCGAACTCGCGGTTCACCGCCGAGTTCATCGGTTCGGTCAATCTTTTCGAAGGGCGCATCGGTGAAGACGAAATCGACCACGTGACCATCCTTTCACCGCAAATGGACGCTCCAATCTACGTCGGACATGGCATAACCGGCTATGACGGCATGAGTGTATCGTTCGCTATACGTCCCGAGAAGGTACGCATTGAGAAAGATGAGCCGGCGCAGAGATACAATAAAGTGCGCGGCGTCATTGAGGAAATCGCCTATTTTGGTTCGCACTCCGTATACCATGTGCGTCTTCCAGGCGGCGCTAAGGTGCTTTGCAACTTCGTCAATATGAAGCGTTGGGCTTCGGAAAACTTCACCTGGAATGACGTGGTTTGGCTGAGCTGGAGCGATAACTCTGGTGTAGTGCTGACTTCATGAGCCGGGCGCTGCGCAGCCTGAAGAAAAGTCTGCCGGGTTCGCGTTGGCTGGTCATCGCAGTGCCGTACATATGGATGCTGCTGTTTTTCGCGATACCGCTGGCCATCGCCTTCAAGATTTCGTTCTCTCAGGCCGCCATCGCCATGCCGCCTTACACTCCCTTGCTGGTGTGGATTGACGGTCACCCCGCGCTCGATGTGCATCTCAAGAACTACCTTTATCTGATCAAGGATTCGCTGTATGTGAGCGCGTACCTGAGTTCGATCAAGATCGCCGTGATTTCGACCTTCCTGTGCCTGCTGATCGGCTATCCGATGGCCTATGCCATCGCCCGCATGGATCCTGCCACCCGCAATATCGCACTTATGCTGGTGGTGCTGCCGTCCTGGACTTCATTCCTGATCCGCATTTATGCCTGGATCGGCATCCTGAAGAATAACGGCCTGCTCAATAATTTCCTGATGTGGATCGGAGTAATTGACCAGCCCTTGGCCATCATGCATACGCCGGTGGCCGTCTATATCGGAATTGTTTACGCCTACTTGCCGTTCATGGTGCTTCCGCTCTACGCCAATCTGGTCAAACTCGATATCCGTCTGCTCGAGGCCGCCAGCGATCTGGGGGGCCGTCCATGGAAAGCGTTCCTGAAAGTGACGTTGCCGCTGTCCAAGGCCGGCATCATCGCCGGATCGATGCTGGTGATGATTCCGGTCGTCGGCGAATTCGTAATTCCCGAAATGCTGGGTGGGCCGGATACCTTGATGATCGGGCGGATTCTCTGGCAGGAATTCTTCAATAATCGCGATTGGCCTGTGGCCTCGGCAGTCTCGATCGTCATGCTGCTTTTGCTGATCATTCCGATCATGATCTTCCATCGTGCACAAGCCAAGGAAATGGAGGCGAAACTCGTATGAGCCAACATGCACGTGTGTCACGATTCAGCATCGGAATGCTGGTCGTCGGTTTCCTGTTCCTCTACTTGCCGATGTTCAGCCTTATCGTGTATTCGTTCAACGAATCGAAGCTGGTCACGGTCTGGGCTGGTTTTTCCACCAAATGGTACTTCGAGCTATTCCGCGACCAGCAAATGATCGATGCCGCCAAAATCAGTCTGCAACTGGCGTTTTTTACCGCCTGTGCCTCAGTGGTGCTGGGCACCATGGCCGCCATGGTGATGACGCGATTCCGCAGTTTCCGCGGTAAAACCCTTTTTAGTGCATTGATTACTGCACCTCTGGTGATGCCTGAAGTCATTACCGGCCTGTCGATGCTGCTCCTGTTCGTTTCCCTCGGGGATTGGTTTGGCATCTTCCAACAGCGCAGCGTGGCCACCATGTGGGTCGCCCATGTCACTTTCACCATGGCTTTCGTGACCGTGATTATCTCATCCCGGCTCAGTGAACTCGACCGCTCTTTGGAAGAGGCTGCGATGGATCTGGGCGCCAACAGACTGAAAGTTTTTTTCGTGATTACGCTTCCAATCATCACTCCGGCGCTGCTGTCGGGCTGGCTGATGGCGTTTACGCTGTCGCTGGATGATCTGGTGATTTCCAGCTTCACTTCAGGTCCGTCTTCGACCACCTTGCCGATGAAAATATTTTCTTCGGTGCGTATGGGCGTCAGTCCGAAGATCAATGCACTGGCTTCACTCATGATTTTGGCCGTATCCGCCGCCGCCCTGATTGCCTGGTGGTCCATGCGCCGAAGCGAGAAACGGCGCCAGCGTGACATGCAGCTTGCCCTGCAGCAGAACTGAGTAAGCTTTCATGACCGTAGAAACTATCAATCCATGGACCGGAGCCGTCGAGTACCGTTATGAGTACTTCAGCGATGACGAAGTCGAGCATCGCCTTGCGGCTGCCGTATACGCCTATCCGGCCTGGTCGGTGCTGTCGTTTGCCGAACGTGCAAATTATATTCGGCGCACTGCAGTGCTTTTGCGCGAGCACCGGGAGCGCCTTGCCGGCATCATCACTGCGGAGATGGGCAAACTACGCCGCGAGGCGCTGGCTGAGATTGAGAAGTCGGCTGGGGCCTGCGAATTCTATGCCGGCCAGGCTGAAACCTACATGCAGGACAAGCATATTGCGACCGAAGCCTCCCGGAGTTTCGTCGCTTATGAGCCAATCGGCTGTGTCTTCGCCGTGATGCCCTGGAATTTCCCGATTTGGCAGGTATTCCGGTTTCTGGCACCCGGCCTGATGGCTGGCAATGTGGCGCTGCTCAAACATGCCACCAATGTTCCGCGTTGTGCCGATGCCATTGCCGAAATCCTGCGACTTTCTGGAGTTCCGGAAGGCGTGTTCGACGTCCTGCATATCGATAACCAGTGCGCTGCCTCGGTCATTGCTGATCCTCGCGTGCATGCCATTACCCTGACTGGTAGCGAGCATGCCGGAAAATCAGTAGCCGGCAATGCCGGGGCCAATCTGAAGAAGTGCGTCATGGAGCTGGGCGGAAGCGATCCGTTCGTAGTTCTGGATGATGCCGATCTTGATAAAGCAGTGCCGGTAGCAATTGCGTCGCGTTTTGGCAACTGCGGCCAGACCTGTATCGCCGCCAAGCGTTTCATCCTGACACCGGGCATTGCAGAGGAATTCGTGGCGCGCTTTAGTACGGCAGCATCAGCACTCAAGCCCGGCGACCCCAATGATGATGCCACCGCACTGGCACCGATGGTACGACCGGATGCGCGCGAGGAACTGCAGCGTCAGGTTGACGCCAGCATCGCTGCCGGCGCCAAGCTAATCATCGGGGGCAAGAAGGGAGCAGGTCCCTGTGAGTATCCTGCCACCATACTCGATGCCGTTAAGCCCGGCATGGCGGCCTATTCCGAAGAGTTATTCGGTCCTGTGGCCAGCATCATCCGCGCAGCCGATGAAGAGGATGCCATCCGTATTGCCAATGACACCGCTTTCGGGCTCGGCGCGAGTGTCTGGACCCGCGACAAGGCGCGTGGCGAGCTCCTTGCACGCCGTATCCAGGCAGGTGCTGTATTTGTCAATGCATTAGTACGCTCCGATGTGCGTTTGCCGTTCGGTGGTACCAAAACCTCCGGATTTGGCCGTGAATTGGCCGAGCATGGCATCCATGAGTTCATGAACATCAAAACGGTCTATGTCGATTGATCTGAACGGGCCATCGTTGCAACTTGCACTCGGCGCGGTCTGTACCACGCCGATTCTGTTGGAAGTGCGTGATTTGTCCTGCCCGGCGCCTGAGCTCAGTGCGTCGGAAGAAAACCAATATGCCGGCATGTCTTCTGAAAAGCGTCGTGCCGAATTTCGGATTGGCCGCGCCGCATTGAAGGCCGTGCTGGCCGCGCTTGGCAAAAGTGACGATACCGCGTCCGTAGTCTGGCCGAACACCTTTTGTTCGCTGAGTCACAGTCATGGCTATGCCGTGGCCGTAGGGCTTGCCGATGGTCATGGCATAGGCATCGACCTGCAGCTGCAACGCACGCCACCGTTCAAAATGGCGGAGCGGATTCTGGCGGATGATACCCTGGAGTGGTGGCGGCATTTGCCGGAATCGTTGCAGGCGCATGCCCTGCAACGATTCTGGACTGTCAATGAAGCTGTATACAAAGCCTGTCCAGTGCCGCAACCGGCATATTTCCGGAATTACCGAATGGCCGATCCGACGCAGTTCGATAGTGTGCTGAGCATTGATGGTACCGACTATCGATTCGACGTACATACTCTGGCGCTGGCCGATGGCTTTCTCAGTCTGGCACTCAGGGTCTGAGTACTTGCAGAGAGATCCTGATTTTGCTTAGATAGCCTTGCCGGGCTCGGTCTTTAGCCGATGCTATTCCCTCAAAGGATTCCAATGAAAACTTCTCCAATCTGGGTCGCCATGCTTGCGGCACTGTCGCTGCCGGCGCTTTTGTCCGCCCAATCTCCGCCGCAGGATACGGTTCTGATCGCCGATCGGCTGTTCGACAGCCGTACCGGAATGACGCTATCCAATCCCCTTGTGGTAGTGCGTGGTGAACGCATCATTTCGGTGCAGTCCGGCGGCGTCCTGCCGCCGGCGGCACGCGTCATCGACCTCAAAGGCATGACCTTGTTGCCCGGACTGATTGACATGCATACCCACATCGACTCCGATCCGACCTATGGCGGCTACAATTCACTGCAATTTAGCGATCGCTTCTGGTCGATGATTGCCGTTCCCAACGCCATCAAAACCCTGCAGGCCGGTTTTACCACCATCCGCAATGTCGGTGCCGAAGCCTGGAACGATGTCGGTCTGATGCAGGCCATCGATCAGGGCAAAGTGACCGGGCCCCGCATTGTGCCTGCCGGCTATGCTTTCGGCGCGACCGGCGGCCATTGCGACTCGACCTTCTTCCCGCCTTCGATGGATCAGAAAAACGCTTATAACGCCGATTCGACGACCGAGGCCCGTAAGTCAGTTCGTGAAATCCGGAAATATGGTGCCCAGGTCATCAAGATATGCGCAACCGGCGGCGTCTTTTCACGCAATACCGAACCTGGACAGCAGCAGATGAGCTACGAGGAAATGAAAGCCGTAGCCGATGATGCCCACATGTACGGGCTGAAAGTAGCCGCGCATGCACATGGCGCCTCCGGTATCAAGGATGCCATCCGGGCCGGCATTGATACCATTGAGCACGCCAGCCTTATCGACGATGAGGGTATCGCACTGGCCAAGAAATACGGCACATGGCTGTCGATGGATATATACAATACCGAATATACACAATCCGAAGGACAGAAAAACGGCGTTCTCGAAGATAATCTCCGCAAAGACCGCGAAGTTGCCGATATTCAGCGCGAGGGTTTCCGCAAAGCGCACAAGGCGGGGGTCAGAATGGTTTATGGCACCGATTCAGGTGTTCATCCGCATGGGGATAACGGCAAGCAGTTCCGATGGATGGTTCAATACGGCATGACACCGGCGCAGGCCATCCAGACCGCTACGGCCAATGCCGCCGAGGCTCTTGGTCGCAAGGATATCGGGATCATCGAAGCGGGACGCTATGCCGATTTGGTCGCGGTCAAAGGCAATCCGATGCAGGATGTCAGCCTTCTTGAACATATGGATTTCGTCATGAAGGGTGGGGAAGTCGTCAAAAAGCCATAAATCCGCACATTAAACGGATCATACTTTGGACATAGTTGCCGGCACTGGCTCAATTGAAATCATAGTAATGTCTAACCATTCACAGGCTTCTCAGACATGTCAGGTGCTGATTATCGGCACGGGTTTCGGTGGGCTGGGTATGGCCATTCAATTGCAAAAAAGTGGCCTGAGTGATTTTTTACTGCTGGAGAAGGCCGATGCCATTGGTGGCACCTGGCGCGATAACAGTTATCCGGGGGCGGCTTGCGATGTGCCCTCGCACCTTTATTCCTATTCCTTCGAGCCCAAAACCGACTGGAGCCGCAAGTTTGCCCCGCAAGCAGAGATCCACGCATACATGCAGCATTGCGTGGACAAATACGGCCTTGCCAAGCATGTTCGCTTGCGCAGCGAAGTCAGCTGTGCCGACTTCGACGAAGCTGCCGGCCTGTGGCGGGTGACCCTCAGCACGGGCGAGCTATTGGCTGCCCCAGTCTTGATCAGCGCCTGCGGCCAACTCAACCAGCCGGCTTTTCCAGCGCTGCCTGGTATTGCCGATTTTCAGGGGCAAGCCTTCCACTCAGCGCGCTGGCGTCACGATATCGACCTTGCTGGCAAACGAGTTGCAGTCATCGGCACGGGCGCCTCGGCCATCCAGTTCGTGCCGCAAATCCAGCCCAAGGTGGCGCAGTTGCGACTCTTCCAGCGCACTCCGGCGTATGTGCTGGCGAAACCCGACCGTTCCTACCGGACGTGGGAGCTAAGGCTGATGGGGCGTATGCCCTGGCTGCAGCTTATCAGCCGAGGCTTCCAATACCTGTATCACGAAGTGCGCGGTTTGGCGTTTATCAGCATGCCATGGCTGATGAAGCTGTATCGCTTCAGCTTTGAGCGTCACTTGCATCATCACATCCTGGATCCGCACCTGCGTGCGCAATTACAGCCCGATTACGTCATGGGCTGCAAGCGCATTTTGATCAGCAACGACTATTACCCGGCCTTGGCACAGCCTAATGTGAGTGTGATTAGCACTGCCATCAGCCGTGTCAATGCCGATGCCATCATCACTGCCGATGGTCGCGAACACCCGTGTGATGTGCTGATTTATGGGACCGGTTTTGCCGCTACGGATTTTCTCGCTCCGATCCAGATCCGCGGGCTCGGCGGGCAACAGCTAAACCAGGCCTGGCAGGATGGCGCAGAAGCGTTCAAGGGAATCAGTGTGAATGGCTTTCCAAATCTGTTTATTCTGTATGGCCCCAATACCAATCTGGGACACAACTCGATCATTTACATGCTGGAAAGCCAGTTCCGCTATGTGCTCGGCTGCCTGGCCTTGCTGCGCGCGCGAAACGCACGCTACATGGATGTGAAAGCAACGGTGCAACAGCGTTTCAATCAGCGCATTCAGCTGCGTTCGCAGCAGACTATCTGGGAGCAGGGCTGTACCAGCTGGTACAGGACGGCTTCTGGCAAAAGCACCAATAACTGGCCTGGTTACACCTTTACCTACCGCTTGCAAACCCATGCGCCGGATTCCGCCGACTATGACTGCATCCGTTGAATTCACAGCGCCACCCATCGATCAGGCATTGCTGCGCAGCGTGTTGCGCACCTTGCTGCGGGTGTTTTTCCATGGTCTGGTACGGCCGCCCATGCCTATTGTCGGACAGCGTGCGATACTGCGCGTGCTGACCACCATTGGCAAGTCGCCCCGCGGGATTGCCCGGAGTGCCGGAACTTTGGGTGGTCGGCCGTGCGAATGGCATAGACCGCCAACTGGTCGCGGCAAGGTGATGCTCTATCTGCATGGCGGCGCTTATCTTATCGGCGGAGCGAATACCCACCGGACACTGTGTGCACATCTGGCCGAGCGCGGAAGAATGGATGTGTGTGCACTGGATTACCGTCTGGCTCCGGAACACCCGTACCCGGCGGCGCGTGATGATGCCCTGGCCGCATTTGAAGACTTGATTGCGCTAGGTTATGCGCCCGAGCAGATCGTGATGGCTGGTGATTCTGCGGGTGGCAATCTTAGCCTAATCACCAGTCTTTGCCTACGTGACCTGGGATGGCCCCAGCCTGCTGCACTAGTGTGTTTCTCCCCGCTGACCGACTTTACCTGCGCGCATTTGCATCAGCCGCCAGCCGGCGATCCGCTGCTTAATCGGACCTGGATTCAACAGGCATTATCGTTCTATTGCCCGCCCGGTGTGGCCCATGACGATCCCGGTCTGTCGCCACAGTTCGCTGATCTGCATGGTCTGCCAGCGCTGTTGCTGCAGGTCGGCGAAGATGAGATTCTACTTAACGACAGTCTGCGTTTTGCCGAGAAAGCACAAGCCGCTGGAGTGGATGTCCGCCTGCAGCGCTATCCGAACTTGTGGCATGTATTTCAAGCCCATGCCGGCACCTTGAATGCGGCGGATTTCGCCATAGACCAAGTGGTCAACTTTTTGCGCCAGAAGGGGTTCAGATGAAGACTGTTCTGATTACAGGTGCTGCATCCGGCATCGGCGCGGCAACGGCGCGTTTGTTTCACCGTCAGGGCTGGCAGGTGGGGCTGCTGGATATCAATCCGCAGGCTCTGGCAGTACTGGCTGCTGAGTTGAATAACGCCTGGCATACTCCATTGGATGTGACTGATGCGCAGGCAGCTGAGTGCGCGGTGAGCGAGTTCTGCAATCTGCATAATGGACAGTTGCGTTTGTTGTTCAATGGAGCCGGGATTCTGCGCTGCGGCCATTTCGAGGATATCGGCTTGGCCGAGCACGCGCGTATCCTGCAGATCAATGTGCAGGGTCTGCTCAATATGACGCACGTGGCATTTCCCTTTCTGCGTGCCACGGCCAATGCCCAGGTCATCAATATGGGGTCTGCTTCAGGACATTATGGCGTCCCCCACCTGGCCAGTTATTCAGCCTCAAAGTTCGCCGTGCGCGGGCTGACCGAGGCACTGGATCTAGAATGGGCCAAACACGGCATTCGTGTGGCCGACCTGATGCCGCCATTTGTCAGCACACCCATGCTCAATAATCAGCGGTTTAAGGCGCCGATTTTGCGCCGTTTGGGTGTTAACCTGCAGGCCGAGGCCGTAGCCAAGGCAGCCTGGCTGCAGACCCAAAGCCGTGTGGTTCACCGGCCGATAAGCCTGCAATTCAATCTGCTGTATTGGTTCGGACAACTGACGCCACCCTCGATAACGCGTCGCATCATGGCATGGTTAAGCCGCGAGTAAGGCCCGCTTACCTTTACCAGGATGATGATCTGAGCGGTTATAGCCGATTGCACGGCAAGTCACGGTCATGTGTCATATGGCAAATGAAGGACAGTAATGGCTTGCTCGGATTGTTATGCTTGGAGGTGGCGCGTCTGCCGGTCGGGGGTATGCTTCTTCGCTTTTGCTGGTTTCGGCAATGGCAGCTCGGCATCAGTAGATTCAAAGCGCAGGCGGCTGCGTCCACCGGTGCCGCGATAGTCGGCAATCAATACGGCAGCCACATCGGCTTCGGCATGGTCGGTTTCTAGCAGATAGTCATACAGCAAATGCACCATGCGCTCGTGGGCGATGGCGTGGGTTTGCCGGGTTCTCGCGTACAGCCATTCACTCAGTCTGGAAAAACCATCGAAGGCGGAATCGCCGAGTATCACCGGCATAGTCCGGGAATAACGACCGGAATTGGCCAAAATGTCCCAATAGCGGGAAAAGCGCGACAAGCGCTGCATTTCCGCGAAGTCGATGCAATCGGTCGACAGGATGTTGTAGGGCGGTGCTGGGTTGAAGCGCAAGGCGAAATCCTTGGTGTGTCGGGCAATCGGGGCGCCACGCAGGCGCTTGAGAATGCCGAATTGGATTTCATGCGGATTCAGCGCCACCAGTTTATTGAAGCCTTCCCCGAAGCTTTGTATGGTCTCCCCCGGTAGACCGGCAATCAGGTCGATATGCAGATGCGCGCCGCTGTTCTGCGCCAGCCACAGGATATTGTCGCGGGCCAATTCATTTTTCTGCTTGCGTGAAATCCGGGCCTGAACCTCGGTATTGAAGGTCTGGATGCCGATTTCGAATTGCAAGGTTCCGGCCGGAAAGCGCTGGATGGCGTCCTTTAGTTTTTCAGGAAGGTGATCGGGAATCAATTCGAAATGTGCGAACGGCGGGTCCTCGGGATTATCGGCGATCTTTCCGAGGAAGAAATCCATGATCCGCAGCGAGGTTTCGATTTTTAGATTGAAGGTGCGGTCCACAAATTTGAACTGGCGCGCTCCTTTCTGCCAGAGCATTTCCAGGTCGTCCAGAAAGTTTTCCAGGGCGAATGGCCATGCGGTTTTATCAAGTGCCGAAAGGCAGAATTCGCATTTGAACGGGCAGCCGCGCGATGCCTCCACATACAGATGGCGTTGCCGAATATCCTCTTCGGTATACTCGGCATAGGGCGAGGCGATATCGTCGAGTTTGGCCTGGATGCCGGGGATGATCTTCTCCTGCGGCGCTTCGCCGGCCAAAATCTGCGCGCATAATTGGGCAAAACTGATATCACCCCAACCGGTGATGGTGTAATCGGCGGTGGTACAGATCGCCTGTTCACCGGTTTCATAGCTGACTTCCGGGCCGCCGAGGACGATGATCAGATCCGGTCGCACGGCTTTGAGCATCAAGACCAGTTTGAGGGTTTCTTCGCAGTTCCAGATGTATACACCCAGACCCAGAATCATCGGATTTGCCGCCAATACGACTTCCGCGATTTCTTCGGTTTTCTGGCCGATGACGAATTCGCGGATGCTCGAGCGTTCGCGCAGGGCGCCGAGATTCGCCCTCAGATAGCGCAGCCCGAGCGAGGCATGGCTATAACGGGCGTTCAGGGTGGCAAGCAGAATCTCGGACATGCGGCTATTATCGCCGAAGCTGGCTATCACCGCACGCAACCCCTACAATAACCGGTCCCTATACGGTGTTCCGCCATGCCTCTACTCAGTCTTCATAACCTTGATTTCAGCATCGGCGGCCCTTTACTGCTGGAAAAGGTCTGCTTGAGTTTGGACAAGGGCGAGCGCATCGCCCTGATTGGCCGCAATGGCGCTGGCAAATCGACCCTGCTCAAACTCATCGCCGGTGAGCTGCAGGCCGATGACGGCGGCATTGTGCGAGAAGAAGGTCTGAAGATCGCACGACTCGAGCAGGAAGTGCCGGAGGAGCTGCGCGGCAGTATTTTCGATGTGGTCGCCACCGGTCTGGGTGCCTTGGGCGATGATCTGGCGTTGTATCATCATCTGAGCCATGCCGCAGAATTCGATGGTGACGCACTGGCCGATGTACATGGACGCATCGAGGCCGCTGGCGGCTGGAATCTGGAGCAACAGGTCAGTACCGCTTTGGAGCGCATGGCCTTGGATCCCGAGCTAGATTTTGCTTCCCTTTCGGGTGGCATGAAACGACGGGTCCTGCTGGCCCGCGCTTTGGTCGCACAGCCGGATATCCTGCTGCTGGATGAGCCGACCAACCATCTCGACATCGAAGCCATCGATTGGCTTGAAAAAACCCTGTTGCATTGGGAAGGCTGTCTATTGTTCATCACCCATGACCGTCGTTTTTTGAAGAATCTAGCCACACGCATCGTCGAAATCGACCGTGGTGCGGTCACTTCCTGGCCCGGGGATTGGGGTAATTACCAACGCCGGCTGGCTGAACGTCAAAATGACGAAGCCCAGAACACGGCCCGTTTTGACAAACTGCTAGCCCAGGAAGAAGTCTGGATTCGGCAGGGCATCAAAGCCAGGCGTACCCGCGATGAAGGCCGTGTCCGCCGTCTGGAAGCGATGCGCCGCGAGCGCGCGCAACGGCGCGAAGCCACCGGTAATGTCAAGATGCAGGCGGCACAGGCGGAGAATTCCGGAAAACGGGTGTTCGATGTCAAAGACATCTCCTTCGGCTATGACGGCCGGCCCTTGGTACGCGATTTCAGCACACGCGTCCTGCGCGGTGACCGTATCGCCCTGATCGGCCCGAACGGTGCCGGCAAGTCCACCCTGATCAAACTGCTGCTCGGCCAACTGATGCCCGATCAAGGCAGCGTGGAGCAGGGTACACGCCTGCAGGTCGCGTATTTCGATCAATACCGCAATACCCTGCGCGAGGACTGGAACGCCCTCGACAACGTGTCCGAGGGTCGCGAGTTCATCGACATCAATGGCTCGCGCAAGCATGTTCTGGGATATCTGCAGGATTTCCTGTTCAGTCCCGAGCGCTCGCGTGCGCCGATCACACGGCTGTCCGGTGGCGAACGCAACCGCTTGCTGCTGGCCAAGCTGTTCGCCCAGCCTTCGAACGTGTTGGTGATGGACGAGCCGACCAATGATCTGGATGTGGAAACCCTCGAATTGCTCGAGGAACTGCTGGATGATTACACCGGAACCTTGCTATTGGTCAGCCACGACCGTGATTTCATCGATGCCGTAGCTACGTCCTGTCTGATGTTTCGCGGGGATGGCCGAATCGAAGAATATGTGGGTGGCTATAGCGATGCCTTGCGTCAGAGTCGCCGGTCTGCCCCAAAACCTGCGCCATCCGCAAAGCCGGCCACCGGCGTCAAGACATCCGCCGCGCCGGAACCGGCCAAGAAGAAACTCGGTTACAAGGACGCCCGCGAGCTGGAAGCATTGCCCATGAAAATCGAACAGTTGGAAAGCCGCGTCGGTGCTTTGGCCGAGCGCATGCAGCAGGCGGATTTCTATACCCAGCCGGCTGACCGCATCACTGCTCACAGCCGTGATCTGGAAGCCGCACAGGCCGAACTCAATGCCGCTTATGCGCGCTGGGCCGAGCTCGACGCCTAGCCCTTGTCGCCCCGCGGAGCTTGGGCTTCCCGTATTAGCGCACTCAGCCCTTACTAAAACGGGTTGGTGGTTTGCCGGAAGCCAATCAGGCTAGCTGTGATCAGGTGCAGGGTGTTCAGCAGCCGTCGCTGCAGGCGGCATCACTAGTGACGCGAATCAGACGGACCAGCAGACTGCCCGGTTCGCGCAGCGGATCGGTGCCGATGGAGGCCACGCGCGCGTCAAATGGCGCGGTGTAACGTGCAATGATGTCACCGAAGCCGTTGCGCTGGACGGCCAGCAGCTGCCCGGAGTTGACGTCCTGATTCAAGGCCACCAGGACTTCCGTGAAACCGCCGCGGTCGGCACGGATGCTCTGGGTCTGGTTGCCGATGAAGCTACGCTGTGCCTTAGCATCGCGGCCGGGTTTGCCCGGCAGCATGCCGTAATGCTTCAGGACATTGTCGACACCGGTCACCGCACGGGCAATCAACTCCGGCTGATAGACCTTCGCGGCACCGATCTCGAGGGTGATTGAAGCCATGCCGGCATCATTGAAGGCCTGTTCGGCGGCGCCGGGTTCTCCTGGATCGATTTTGATGATGTCTGCCGGAAACAGTTCCGCTAGCATCTTGACGCCGGCGACACGGTAATCGGCGTAGATGTACAGCGGGTAGGCGGTGCCGGTGCTCTGGGTATGCAGGTCGATGACGGTATCGGCATTGCCGGACCAGATCCCGTTGAAAATCCGGTGTACCTGTTGTTCGGCGGCATTGCCATCGGCTTTGCCGGGCCAGATGCGGTTGAAATCGACACCGCCGCCGCTATCATGTTGCAGTTGGTAATAACGGCTGTTGGCGAGCAGTCCCGTGCTGTTGGCGCCGTTGATGGCGATGACGCTGCCGCTCAATGCGGTCGGATCCAGGGTTTCAAAAACACGATGGATCAGACGCGTGCCGTTCAATTCGTCACCGTGCACCCCGGCCTGAAGACCGAGCCGTTTACCCGGCTTGCTGCCTTTGGCCACAAGGACGGGAACCAGCCAGTGATGGCCGACACCATTGCTGGCACCCTGCAGGTAGAAACGGTGGGTTTTGCCGGCCTCCAGATCGGCCAGATCCAGTTTGCGGATGACTTTGACGCCCTCGATGCTGTCGCCGGTATAGTCGGTGGCGGCACCGGCACCGGTTGCCGTCAGGCAGAGAAGCAGGCTTGCACACAGTCGTTTCATGTCGTTTCCGTATCAGGAGGTGAGTTGGTCTTGCAGGTAATCAAGGAATGTCCGTGTTTTTGCCGGCAGCAGCCGTGTTTCGGTCAGCGCGTATACCGGCACCTCCGGCGGGCACCAGTCCGGCAGCACCCGGACCAGTTCACCGCGGCTAACTGCCGCTTCGGCCATCGGCACCGAAAGGATGGCGATGCCGGCATCGCGCAGGGCGATGCTTTTCAGCAGAGTCATGCTGTTGGAGGCGTAAGCCGGACTTTTTATTTTATGCACGGCCCGCTGGCTGCCTTTGATCAGCTGGAAATCCAGCGCGGCCAATTGCAGGCAACAGTGTGCCGCCAGATCGGCCGGGATCTTCAGCTTCGGTGCTGTCTTCAGGTAGCCCGGGGAAGCATATAGCCCGACCTTGAATACCGCCAATTTACGGGCAATCAGTCCGGAATCGCTGACCTGTCCCATGCGGAAGGCGATATCGACCGAATCGGAAATGAGGTTGGCGCGGCGCGGATTGATATCGAATTCAAAACGGATGCCGGGGTGAAGTCGGCGAAATTCGGGCAGGTAAGGGATGAGATAATCGGCGGCGAACTCCTCCACCATCGACAGCCGCAGCAGGCCGCTGGGCGACTCGGCGGCATGACTCAGTTCCTCGTGCGCGCTCTGGGCCTGGGCGATGATGCCCTGGCAGCGCTCGAAATAAGTCCGTCCCAGCTCAGTCAGTTCGATTTGACGGGTGGTCCGGTGCAGCAGGCGGATGCCGATACTCTTTTCCAGATGACTGACCCGACGCGACAGGGTCGATGTGGGCATGTCCAAGACATCCGCAGCCTTACGGAAGCTTTTGGCCTTGACCACGGCCACGAACAGGGCGATGTCGTTCAGGTTGTTCAGCATTGTTGCAATGATGGAACAATCATTTGGATGAATCCCACTTTATCAGATTGCCGCTTTAATGGAAGATGCGGCATAACCCACATCTGGAGTGTGCCATGATTGAAATCCGCAAGGCCGGCGAACGCGGTCATTTCAACTTCGGCTGGCTGGATACCTGGCACAGTTTTTCCTTCGGTCATTACCGCGACCCGAAACAACAGGGCTTCTCCGACCTGCTGGTCATCAATGACGACGTGGTCCAGCCCGGCATGGGCTTCGGTACCCATCCGCACCGGGACATGGAAATATTCACCTACATTCTGTCCGGCGCGCTCGAGCACAAGGACTCGATGGGCACTGGCTCAATCATCCGTCCGGGCGATGTGCAGATGATGAGTGCCGGCAGTGGCATCCAACACAGCGAGTTCAACCCGTCTAAGGCTGAATTGGTGCATCTGTTGCAGATCTGGATCGTGCCCGACCGCCGCGGAGTGGCGCCCCGCTATCAGCAGGTGAATTTCGACGCTTCCGAAAAACGCGGAAAACTGCGCCTGATCATTTCGCCGGACTCAGCCGACGGCTCGCTCAATGTCTATCAGGATGTGCGGGTGTATGCCGGATTGTTCAACGGCGAAGAAAGCTTTGATTTGGCGCTGGCAGCCGACCGCTATGTCTACGTGCATGTCGCGCGCGGCGCGCTCGAGGTCAATGGTGTGCGTCTGGTTGCCGGCGATGGCGCCCGCGTTCGCCGGGAAACGGCGCTGAATTTCAGCAAGGGCGAAAACACCGAAGTTCTGGTCTGGGATCTGCGGCCGAACGAACTGCCAGGCTATTGATCCGGCAGGATGGCCATTACCGCTTACGAGGGGCGGCAGATGCGGGCGCCGGATGACTCACTGCAACCGGCCGGTTGCACTGGGCCGATCCGCCATGAATGCCTGCGGGAATTTTTCATCGCTGCAAGCGGGCGCGTCCAGCCCCGGTAATGCGGACTGCAAGCAATAGCGCCAGGATAAGCGCATACAGCAAGGGCTCGCGGATATCCGATTTCACCAGCCACCAGTAGTGCAGCACGGCCAGAATGGCGATGGCATAGACCAGCCGGTGCAGGCGCTGCCAGTTCTTCTTCAGCAGGCGCATCATCCACCGGTTCGAGGTCAGTGCCAGCGGCAACAGCAGCAGCCAAGCCGTGAAGCCGACCGTGATGAAGGGGCGTTTTAGGATGTCGACACCGATCTGCGACCAATAGCCGCTGCCCAGATCGAGAAACAAATACACCGCGAAATGCAGACTGGCATAGAAAAAGGCATATAGGCCGAGCAGCCGGCGGAAGCGGATCGGCCAGGTCTGTTTCACCAGCATCCGTAGCGGCGTCATGGCCAGGCTCAGCAGCAGCAGGCGCAGGGCCCATTCGCCGGTTTGGTGGGTGAGTGCCGCCACCGGATCCGCGCCCAGCCGATCATGGAGGGCATCGGTGATCAGCAAGAAGGCCGGAAGCAAAGCCAAGGCATGTGCCACCGTCTTCAGACCGAACCAACGCCAGTCCACGCGGCTCAGAACCACTTGCGCAGATCCATGCCTTTATAGAGATGGGCCACCTGCTTGGCGTAGCCGTTGAAGGGCAGGGTGGCGATGCGTTGGCCAAACAGCTTGCTGTCGGTGCCGGCGATGCGACGTTCACTGGCCTGGCTCCAGCGCGGGTGATCGACCGCCGGGTTGACGTTGGAATAAAACCCGTATTCTTCGGGCTGCAGCATGTTCCAGCTGGTTTGCGGCATTTTTTCGGTGAACACGATGCGCACGATCGATTTAATGCTCTTGAAGCCGTATTTCCAGGGCACCACCAGACGCAGCGGCGCGCCGTTCTGGTTCGGCATCGGTTTGCCGTACATGCCGGTGGCCAGTAGCGTCAATGGGTTCATAGCTTCGTCGATGCGCAGGCCCTCCCGGTAGGGCCAAGGAATACTCGCGTAGGCCATGCCGGGCATCTGTTCGCGGTCGGCTTTGCTGTAGAACGCGACATATTTGGCCTTCGAGGTCGGCTTGAAGCGTTTGATAACCTCTGCCAGCGGAACGCCTTGCCAGGGGATGACCATCGACCAGCCCTCCACACAGCGCAGACGGTAAATGCGGTCCTGGACGGCCATGCCTTTGAGCAACTTGTCGAGATGATAGGCACCGGTGATTTCCGCTTCGCCTTCCACCGACACGACCCAGGGCAGGGTGCGCAAGCGATGGGCGTTTTTAGCCGGGTCGGTTTTGCCGGTGCCGAACTCATAAAAATTGTTGTAACTGCTGGCATCCTCGAAATGCGTCAGGGTATCCGCCGTTCGGAAGCCATCTGGGCTGTCCTTCGGACGGTTCACGGCCGCAGGTTCCTTGGCTTCGCTGCAACCGGCTAATGCCAGCAGCGGGGAGGCCAGACCGGCACCGATCAGCTCCCGGCGCCGCAGATACACCGATTCGGGGGTGATTTCGGAGGCGGGGATACGGCTCATATCGTTCATGGTCTATCCTGATGCAGACGGTGGCTTCACGGATTGGTCGCGCTATCGGAGCTAAACTTAGAGGGCCAAATCAATCCAGTGGCTTTTCCGTCCCAGTATGCCGTCAAAGCGGCAAGGAATTGTGAATCATGAGCGTCTGCGCCATCCCCGGCTTGAATCTGAGCGTCTCCCCGGAGCAGGTTCCGCCACCGCGGATGCCGTTGCCGCCGGCGATGGATTGCGGCGTTGCCATATTGGCAGGTGGCTGCTTCTGGTGTACGGAAGCCGTATTCGGCGCCCTGGACGGGGTTCGCGGCATCGCCCCGGGCTATGCCGGAGGCCGTGCCGAGCGCGCCAATTACGAGGCGGTGTGCACCGGCGTCAGCGGTCATGCCGAGGCCATCCGGATCGACTACGACCCCGCGGTCATCGGGTTTCCGGCGCTGCTGCAGGTGTTCTTTGCCGTCGCCCATGACGCCACCCAACTAAACCGTCAGGGCAATGATATCGGAAGCCAGTACCGCTCTGCGGTATTTCCGCAGGATGCGCACCAGGAAGACATGGCCCGGTCCTATATCCGGGAGCTGGGCGATGCCGGTATTTTTCTGGCCCCGATTGCAACCACCATCGAGCCCGGCCAGATCTTTTACCCGGCCGAGCCCTACCACTTCGACTATGCCGCACGGAATCCGGACCAGCCCTATATCCGCGGTGTTTCCGCACCTAAGGCCTCGAAGGTGCGTCAATACTTTCCAGAATTACTCAAATCGCCGCAGTAGCTCTGGACTGTTATCGCAAAGATAGTCCATTTAGAATCAATCGAGGCGCATCGGCACTCTCTATAAAGTCGCCAATATCCGGTTCGAGAGTTTTGAGTATGAAGGCAAGCAGCATGCCTTCCACAACGACAC
The DNA here is from genome assembly GCF_044348765.1 of Arenimonas sp. Taxonomy (GTDB): domain Bacteria; phylum Pseudomonadota; class Gammaproteobacteria; order Xanthomonadales; family Xanthomonadaceae; genus Arenimonas. The sequence continues at coordinate 33,500 of NZ_JBIKSE010000008.1, read as the reverse complement.
CAATACCGCGCGCTATGACAAAGCCGCGGCGGAACTTGCCTGGGCACGCACGCTCGCGCTTTTTTCAAAACCCCTTTAACGCTTACAGGGCTTCATCGAGCAGGCGGGCCAGGCGGATTCCGGCGACGTAAATGCGGTCCTGCACCACCGGCAAAAAGCGGTAGCTGTACTCATAGCCCAGTTTCGGCATCGCTTCGGCGGCCACCGGTTCACGGCAATAGGTCAAATAGGTGACTGGCGTGCTCGGGGCCTGAACTTCCGGCGGATAGATTTCGCTCCGCAGTTTCCGTGATTCCTGCGCCCAGCTGCGCATATCGCCGCGTTTCGCCGCAGCGATCTCGGCGGCGGTCCGGCCCTGGCTAACGAAGGCGGCCAGTTCGGTATAGCTCAGCCCGTTGCCTTCAATGATTTCCCCATCCCAGACTGAATGCAGATTCGTAGCCCTGCCGAACCAGGTCACCCGGCAGGTGTTGCCGCCCCGGTCGTTGCCGCCACCGACATGCAACGGCTGATGGGCATCGCCGACCAGATGCACGACGAAACGCAGTGCCTCGGCGCGTTCGGCTTTCGGGGCTTTGCTGTTTTTCAGGATAGCCAGCTGCTTATCCACCTGGGTCAACAGAAAGCCCGTGTCCTTGGTCTCATCCGCCGAGTGGAAGCGCTCGTCTTCATCCTGCCAGGTGGTGTAATGCCAGTTGAAGGTATGGCTGTAACGCTTGGGATCGGAACGGATTTCATCGGCCCAGGTGGAGGCATAGGCCAGATCATGGCCGTCGAGCAAGGCGCGGGCTTTTTTTAGGGCATCCGGACGCATGTTCGCTTCGGCGATGTCGCCGATGGCGCGGTGCCCGGTTTGACCCCAGGCCAGAAGTTGCTGCGGAGCCAGACAGAGGCTGATGCAGAACAGAATTCGGGTTGCACGGGTCATCGGCTTATCTCGGCAGGGTCAGGCGTCCATTATCGCTGAAGCGCACGGTGCCGAACAGACCACTGTCGAGCCGCCCCCGCACTTCGTAAGCGATGCCATTCTGTGGCGGTTTCTGCATCAGTGCAAAGGCCTGTTCGAGCGCAGTGAAGGTTGACACGGTCACCGGCAGGTCATAGACCAATTCGCCGTAGGCCGGAACCTTGCCCGGCAGGTCACTGAGGCCGGTCGCGACGCGCTTGCCCTCGACGTAAAGATCAACCACCATGCCTTTGTAGTTGATCTCGACCCGGTTCGGGTTCTGGATACGCAGCTTGACCGTGAAGCGCAGCTCGCCGCCTTGGCCGTCGAGCGGTGCAATGCCGGCCACCCCAATGCGGGGCGGATCATACTTGGGGACAGAGGCGCAAGCGACCAGAATGAGCAGGGTCAACAGCGAGAGCAATAGTCGGAACGCGGAAAGGCGGGCGGAAAGCATAATCAGGGTTCAGGGGGATTCGATACAGTATGCCCGAAGCCTGAGACAACCGGCGGCTTGAATCGACCTGCCCGGAGCGCACATTCAGCCCGGATTCAAGCGTGGATTACGGCTGCCAGGCGTAGCCCAGCTTGAGAAATAGCGAGCGGTTGGTCTGGAAGCTGTCGATGCTGTCGGAGCCGATATAGTTGTCGCTGTAACCGGCGTAGAACACCGTGCGCGGATTGATCTTGTAGGAATACACCAGCTGGGTTCCGAAGTCCGACAGCTCGGCATCGGTCTGGCCCGGGTTCAGGCTCAGGTTGAAGTCGGTGGTGCCGTACTGGAGGGCCAGACGCAGGCGCTGGCGCAGATTGAACTGCCAGGACAGCCGGGTATCCAGCAGCCGGGCATGATACACCGTGTCGCCATCGCGGCGGAGCGCTTCATCCACGTAATTCAGGTTCAGGCTGATGTTGTCGTTGATGCTCCCGGTCACGCCCGGCTCGAAAGTCGTGATGCGGCCCAGGGCGTTGTTGCGGAAGTCGATCTGGTCGCCGCCGCGGTAGAACAGCTCGAACTGCCAGGATTTGAAGGGCGTGAACTGGCCGTAGAACGTGTAGTAGGTTTCATCGTAGTTGATGCCGCGCCAGAAACGCTCACGTTGTCCGCCACCGGTCTGAATAAAGCTTTGCATCTTGCCTCTGGCGCTAATATACGCTTCGATCTCCCGTTCCGTCAGCCGGTCAACGGTGAGCTGATGGGTGATGTCCCAGTCGCCGTTGACTGATATTTGGTTGAAGAAATGGTTTTTCGGGTACCAGCGGTACGATCCGCCGATGACCCAGCGTTCGTAATCGACCTGACCGACAAAGCCCATGTCGGCGCGGAATCCCGGGTCGTTCCTACGTTTTCCGATATTGAAGGATTTTTCGCGATCGCGGTACTCATAATTGACCAGATAAGCGTTACCGGTGAACGGCAGTGCCGAATAGCCGAGTGCGTCTTCGGTGTCGGAATGCATAAACTGTGTCAACAGGGTATGACCGCCTTTCTGCCACTTGCCGTCAAGATTGACCAAGGTGTTGTGGTAATCGCCGCCGCTGCGATGGGTCACCAGGGTGCCGATATTGGTGGTCGAATTGAAGTTGTAGCGGTAGGTGCCGACCAGATCGGTCGATTCGGCATTGATGAACCCGATACGCGAGCCGAAAGGGCCCGGGCGCAGCACATTGGTCTGGGTGTCGCTGGCGCCGAAGAATCCGTAGGTGTTGTCGCCGCTGCGGCCGGTGAAGCGCAGTCCATAATCGGGGTCGGCGATATTGCGTGAATACACCAATTGCGTCGGAGTGCTGAAGAAATCGGCACTCTCCAGGAAGAATGGCCGTTTTTCGGGATAGAACAGCGCGAAACTGGTATTGACGTCGAGTTGTGCTCCGTCGATTTCAATCTGCGAGAAATCCGGGTTGTAGGTCGCGCTAAGCGTGTTATTCGGCGTCGGCGACCAGGTCAGGTCGAGGCCAAAATCGATGTTGCTGCCGTCGCTGCTGAAGTCCTGGCCGGGCGCATTGCGGTTTTCGCCATAACCCGCGGTCAGGGTCGGATTGACCAGGATGTTCCTGCCCGGGTCGGCATGGGCGAAGCCGCTGATTGTGTTCTGCTGGCACAGGTCGCATTTGTTGTTGCGGTCGTCCTTTCGGTCGGAATAGACAAAGCGGTTCTCGCGCGGACGGATACGCAGGAACTGGATACCCCAGAGCTGGGCCTCGGTGGAATGCCTGAACTTCAGGCTGGAGTAGGGGATGTCCATTTCCACGGTATAACCGTCGGCATCGATGTGCGCCCCGGAATCCCAGATGGCGTCCCAGGAATCGTCTTCATCGCCGTTAGTCTCATCATAAGTCACGTCCATCTGCACGCCACGGGCGCTGACGAAGAACTGCAATGCGCGCTGCTGACTATTGAAGGTGTCGATCCGCATGCCCAGAAAGTCGTCTTGAAAAGCGCTGTCACGGTCGCGCAGCACGGCCACGATCTTGGACGGGTCCGGATCCTTGGCTTTGAAGGCCACCCGCAGGCTTTTGCCGGAATCGACGATATAGACCGTGGTTTCGGCGCCGGCCGGGATATTTTCGCCCGGACCGATTTCATAGGGCATGTCGGTCACCGCGGCCTGTTGCCAGAACGGCTCATCCAGCTTCCCGTCAGCTTTCATGGCGCCCTCAATGCGCGGGATACTCAATGCCGGGCTGTCTTGAGCGGCGAGCAAACCGGGGATGGCCATAGTCAGTAGATTGATGGCCAAGAAAATTTTTTTCATGAATGAATACATTGCTGGGACTGGGCTTATTATGGGCGACGTAGCGATCAATGGACTGTGCCATAAGTCATTACCGGCTTTGCTATCATGGTGCCATGATAACTTCCCCGATTCGCCTCACCGAATACAGCCATGGTGCCGGCTGTGGCTGTAAGATTTCGCCGCAGGTGCTGGACACCATCCTGGCCTCCCAGCTCAAGCTGAAAGCCGACCCCAATCTTTTGGTCGGACACAGCAGCAAGGATGATGCCGCGGCCTACGACCTGGGCGATGGCCGGGTCATCCTGAGTACCACCGATTTCTTCATGCCGATCGCCGATGACCCCTTCGACTTCGGCCGGATTGCCGCCACCAATGCCATCAGCGACATCTATGCGATGGGCGGCACTCCGATCATGGCCATCGCCATTCTGGGCTGGCCGGTCAATCTGCTGCCACCGGAAGTAGCGCAACGGGTAGTGGATGGCGGCCGACAGGCCTGTCAGGATGCCGGCATTGCCTTGGCAGGTGGCCACAGCATTGATTCCCCCGAACCGATTTTCGGGCTGGCAGTCACCGGACAGGTGGCCAAGGCGCATCTGAAGCAGAACAATACCGCCGAGGCCGGATGCCTGTTGTATCTCACCAAACCGCTTGGCGTGGGCGTCCTGACTACCGCCCAGAAACAGAAAAAACTTTTGCCCGAACACGAAGGGCTCGCCATCGCCAGTATGTGCCGTTTGAACGCGGTGGGTGCGGCGCTCGGCCCCTTGCCCGGCGTGAAAGCCGTGACCGATGTCACCGGCTTCGCGCTACTCGGTCACTTGCTGGAAATGTGCGAGGGCAGCGGTGTTCAGGCCGAGCTTGAGGTCAATGCCATCCCGGTACTGGATCCGGTACCCGCATACATCGCCCAAGGCTGTGTGCCGGGCGGTACCGGTCGTAATTTCGCCAGTTACGGACACAAAGTCGCCGCGCTGGATGATTATCAGAAAGCATTGCTGTGCGACCCACAGACCAGCGGCGGTTTATTGATTGCCGTTGACCCTGCTGCCGTCGAGGATCTTGAGGCGGTATTGCAACTTGCCAGTGTGCCCATTCATTGCATCGGACGCCTGCAGGCGCGCACCGATGGCCCCTGGGTGCATCTGCGTTGAGTCGACCGGATAACCGCGATTTCAAACGGCTTTTTCTGGCCGATACGCCCATGATGGACACCCGTTCGCCCGGAGAGTTTGCCGAGGGCGCGTTTCCGCAGGCAGTCAATCTGCCTTTGATGCTGGATGATGAGCGTGCACGTATCGGCACCTGTTACAAACACGAAGGGCAGCAGGCGGCGATTGCGCTGGGTCATCAGTTGCTGCAAGGGGCCATCAAAAAAGCCCGGATAGCGGCCTGGCTGGATTTTGCCCAAACCCATCCGGAAGGTTATCTGTACTGTTTCCGCGGCGGGCTGCGCTCCCGCATCAGTCAGCAGTGGCTGCAGGAAGCGGGCATTGACTATCCGCGCATCATCGGCGGTTACAAGGCCATGCGCCGGTTTCTGATCCATCAACTGGAGTTATCGGCACAGCATCGTTTCATCGTTGTCTCGGGTCAGACCGGTTGCGCCAAAACTCGGCTTCTGCAGGGTCTTGCCGATGCCGTGGATCTGGAGGGGCTGGCCAATCATCGTGGCAGCGCCTTCGGCAAACGTCTCGGCGGGCAACCGACGCAAATCGGATTCGAGAATGCGTTGTCCATCGCTCTGCTGAAGCGCCGGCATGCCGCGCCGCAGGCGGCCATCGTGCTGGAAGATGAAAGTCGGCTGATCGGCCGCATCGCCGTGCCCGAGGTGCTGCGTGAAAGCCTGAGGCAGGCGCCCCTAGTGGTGGTACAAATGCCATTGCCAGAGCGCGTGGAGCATACCTTCCACAATTACATCCTGCGTAATCTTGCCGATTGGCAAGCATATGCCGGTGAGCTTTCCGGTTTCGCGACGTTTGCGGAAGAACTACGGCAAAATCTGGCCACGCTCCAGCGGCGATTGGGAGGGTACCGCCACAGCCAATTACTGGCCGAAATGAACGCAGCCTTGGCAGAGCATGCACGTGGCAATCCGGACGCGCACCGATTTTGGATCGAACCATTGTTGCGTGATTACTACGATCCGATGTATGCCTATCAGCTTGGCCTGAAGGCCGAGCGGGTAGTGTTCCGTGGCAGCTATGCCGAGGTTGCCGCCTATCTTGGCGAGGAGCGCTAATTCCGCAATACCGGTTTTCTGGTCGCCAGCGTGCGTCGCTTGCCTGTCGGGTCATTCGGTCTAGAGCACGTCCAGATCGGCGCGTAGATTGGCTGCATGGGAGCGGATGTTTTCGATTTCAGACGCATCCATGGCTGCCAGATTGCGGTAGACCATGCCGATGCGTGGATTTGCGGAAAGGCGATCGGCATGCTGCAGGTGGAAATCCCAGTACAGTGCGTTGTAGGGGCAGGCCTCCGGCCCGGTTCGCCGGTCGCGCTTGTATGTGCAGCCGCGGCAGTAATCGCTCATGCGATGTATGTAGGCGGCGCTGGCTGCATAAGGTTTGCTGGCCAGCAGGCCGCCATCGGCAAATTGGCTCATCCCGAGCGTATTCGGTAGCTCCACCCATTCGAAGGCGTCGATATAGATGCCCAGATACCAGCGGTGCAGGGCATGCGGATCAAGGCCGGCAAGCAGGGCGAAATTACCGATGACCATCAAGCGCTGGATATGATGGGCGTGCGCATATTCCAGTGAATTACCGATGCTTTCAGCCAGGCAGCGCATGTTCGTCTTTCCGGTCCAGAACCAGTCGGGCAGCGGCAATTGGTGTTCCAGTGCATTCGCGGTTTCATATCCCGGCATATGCGCCCAGTAAACGCCGCGGATGTACTCGCGCCAGCCCAGAATCTGCCGGATGAACCCTTCTACGGCAGCCAGCGGGGCATGGCCGATGCGCCAGGCATTTTCAGCGGCGGCGATGACCTCGCGTGGATTCAGCATCTTCACGTTCAGCGCGAACGACAGCAGTGAATGAAACAGTCTTGGTGCGCTAGCACTCATGGCATCCTGGTAGTCGCCGAAATGCGGCAGGGCATCGCGGATGAAAGCCTCGAGCATGTCCAAGGCCTCGTCCCGATGCAAGGGCCAGCGAAAATCAGCGGATGCATCCTCTCCGAGACTCTGCACCCCAGAATCGCATATGGTTTGCCAGAGCAGGGTGTGGTCATGATACGGCCGACGGTCATCAGGTTCGGGTGGCTGCCCGCGCCAGGGCTTGCGGTTTTCGGCATCGAAATTCCACTGTCCGCCAACAGGGCTGCCATCGGGCTCCAGCATGACGCCATGTTTCCGGCGCATGTGCCGGTAAAAATTCTCCATGCGCCACTTTTTTTTCCCGGCAAACAGGTTCCTGGCCTCGAATCGGTTGGCAAGAAAATGTGCACTGGAGGTCTTGCCGCCGGCTAAGCCGGATTCCTTGAACCACTGATCGATCTGGTAATCCAGCCGGTATTCGTCCGGCGCCTGCCATTCAAAGCTCTTGGCGCCGGTTTCGGCAATCAGGGTCTCGAGATTACCGGTCAAACTCTGGCAGTTGCTGACATCATCGATGGCAATATAGTGTACGCCGTGCCCGGTCTCACGAAGTCTGCATGCCATCTCGCGCATACCGGCAAAAATAGCCAGAATCTTCTGTGCGTGGTGCAGCACATAATCGGTTTCCTGCCGGATTTCCATGAACACGTACAGCACGCCCGGGTCGATTCGGTCGAACCAGGGATGCAGCGGATTCAGTTGGTCGCCCAGTACCAATCGGATGATGTTCATGGCTTTTTCGATTCACGCCGGCAGCGTTCGGAACAATATTTGACTTGAGCCCAATCGCGTTCCCATTTTTTTCGCCAGGAAAACGGCCGGTTGCAATGCAGGCAGGTCTTACCGGGCAATAAGGGTTTCCGATGCATCAACACACTCCAAAACGGGCATCCAGTTTATGCATCCACCGGTGGTGCCCGGATGAACGCCTATCAGGGGCGGATCAGCGTGAACTCCAGGTCGGTGATGCCCTGTTGGGCTTGCGGGCCCTGCCATCGGCGCGAAACCGGTAGTACCTTGATCCGCAATCTGAAATCGAGTGCATCCAACTCGGCACTCTGTGCACCATCACGCGCCAGACGCCATACCGCATCGCGGAGCATTTTCGGTTGCAGCGCATCGCCACCGGTATTGGCGATTGCATTCGGCGAGAGCGCTTCCGATGCGGTTTCCACCTGCATATGCTCATTGTGCCAGAACAGGCGCGCACCCGGTGCGAGATAATGACCGCGAACAGACCAGCCGCCGGATGCGGTCCTCGACCTGGGGCGTTCAAACCACCAGACGCCGGATTGACCGCTGGCTTCCAGATCAAGACCGCCTTCAAGCAGTCGCACGGTCAGTGCGCTGGTTTCATCGACGCCGATTCCGGCGATCGGCCCCTTGCCCTGGCTGCTGGAGAGCGCCTCCATGAGCGTTATCAGACGCAATTCGCGCCGACGCTCAGAGACATGGCTGTCTACCAGATAGTTACCGAACAGATCGAGTCCACCGCCTTTCCACCAGGTCAGATCATCTTCCCGCAGCGGTATCGGACAGCGCTTGGCGCGTTCACAGCCTTCGGGCATGCTGCCATGGAACGCGATGGCGCCATAGGCGAGGGCATTGACGCTGGTGCCGTTGGTAATCATGCCGGCTGTACCGGACTGCACCGCGGCCCCGGCACTGGTGCCGGCCACGACCAGATCGCCGCGCAGAAACGCCGCACGCACCGTTCTTAGCCAGGGATTCGGCGTGCCGTCGCGGGTAAAAAAGGTTTGACGGTGCAGCCATTGATCACCGCCATCCAGAAACAGGGCGTGGACGGTGTTCGGAACTTCATCCAAGGCCGTCGGCTTGGCGCAGGAGGTTTTTTGTTCTGCGTCCAGATCGGGAAATACCCGCTCGCGGCCCAGCATGGAAAACGCATTGCGCCGCATCGTCTGCAGCAAGATACAGCTGCCGGCGCCGCTAAAGCGCGCCTCGGCCATTGCGGCATCCACCGGCCACCAGACCGGTTCAGCACCCGCCTGGGCCAGCAATTCCCGGTAAAAATCGACGGCATCGAAACCGTTTATGGAGGCGGAGGTTGTAAATGCGATGCGCGGTTTTCGGCCCGGGCTGCGCTTGCCAGCTTCGGCCACCAGTTGTCGAAATAATGCCGCATCATATGGGCGATTACCACCATGCAATCGGACCTGCTCGCGTTTGCGCACACCGCTGTCCTGCTGCAACTGCTCGAAGGCCGAAAGAATCAGATCCTGTTCACCGCGCAATAATTGATTCCAAGTTTCAGCGTCGGCATTTTCGAATGCACGACTGAGTGATTTGGCATCGAGCAGGTTGTTTCCTGAAACCGCATGAGCTTTCTCGAGCATGCTCTGCAAAGCGTCCAATCCAGGAGCCCCGTGCTGGACTTGCCAGTAGGACGGGTCGAGGATTTCGGAAAAACGCCCGGTATCGAGACGATATTCCGGAGCGCCGCGTGCTCCGGGAAAATCACGTTGATCGACCCGGCAATCATCGGCGAGCAGGCTCGAGCAGGTGCGGTAGGATCCGCCCATCAGAATCAGCGTGGGCGGCTCGGCCGCGCGGCTGCAGACGGAAAAGAACAGGAGCAGGGCAGTGCTGGCGGATTTCACGTGAGTTGGTCTTGAGCGGAAAGGATCATCCTACAGCATCCTCAGCTTCGCTTCGATCGGCCGACCATCGCCTGATGCAAACTTACATAACGCGTCGGGATGATTTAAACTGACATATTCGAGGGGTCGGCGAGGGTGTCATGGCTGGAGGTTGGAGCCGGGATGGTGCGGTGCAGGATCAAATCGACGCTAGCGTCGAAGAGGCGATTGCCCGTGCGCGCGGAAAACTGGCGCGCGGTGAAAGCCTTAAGCGTTGCGGGGAATGCGATGCCGTCATTCCGGAAGCCCGCCGTAAAGCCGTCCCCGGCGTACGTCTCTGCATTGAGTGCCAGTGTGCCCAGGATGCCGATGGCTCGCACGGCGGCTATAACCGACGTGGCAGTAAAGACAGCCAGTTGCGTTGATTCTTCCATCCTTATTTGGATTCCCCATGACCCTGAAACAACTTCCGATTGAAATCATCAACGGCTGGAGCCGGAATACCCTGATGCAGACGCTGGCTATCGAGTGCGTTGAAATCGGAAGCGATTATCTGGTGGCGCGCATGCCGGTCGATGCCCGCACGCACCAGCCGATGGGTCTGCTGCACGGCGGCGCCAGCATGGCCTTGATCGAGAGCATCGGTTCAATGGGGTCCAGTCTGTTGTTGGATCTGGACCGTGAACAGCCGGTCGGTGTGGAAATCAACGCCAATCATGTGCGTGCCGTGACCCAGGGTTACGTCCGCGGCACCGGAAAACTGGTGCATGGCGGCAAACGCACGCACCTGTGGCAGGTTGATATCCATGATGAAGCCACCGGAAAACTGGTCTGCACCGGGCGGCTGACCGTGATGGTCGTTCCCAAAGTCGGCTGAATTAGCGCATGGAGTCCCTGTTCGTTTCAACCGGCGTGGTCGCCCTTGCCGAAATCGGCGATAAGACCCAATTGCTGGCTTTTCTATTGGCCACCCGGTTCAAGAAGCCGGTTCCGATCATTGCCGGCATTCTGCTGGCGACCATCCTCAATCATGCACTGGCCGGTGCGCTTGGTGCCTGGATTACTGCGGTTCTGAGTCCGGACATCCTGCGCTGGATTCTCGGTCTGTCCTTCCTCGGGATGGCAGTCTGGACCATGATCCCCGACAAAATCGAAGAAGAGGAAATGCAGGTTGCCCGGAAGTTCGGTGTGTTCGGCGCCACGTTGATTACTTTCTTTCTGGCGGAAATGGGCGATAAAACCCAGATCGCGACCGTGGCCATGGCGGCGCATTATCCCGATCCGGTTTTGGTGGTCATCGGCACCACCCTCGGCATGCTGATTGCCGATGTTCCGGCGGTGTTCATCGGGGACCGCTTTGCCGCGAGGATTCCAATGAAGCTGGTACATGGTATTGCCGCCGCCATGTTCGCGGTGATGGGACTGGCGACGCTGTTCGGCATGGGGGTATCCTTCGGCTTCTAATGCCACCGCCAGGTTTTCGTTAGACTGTGCTCATCACCGATACAGGAAGCAAATCATGAAGCGAGCCCAATACACCGAACGCGGTCCCGATCCGCAGGCGTCCATTACCATGGTTGAATCGGCGACGCCCGAACCGGCCAGCGGCCAGGCCCTTCTGGAGGTACTGGCAGCACCGATCAATCCTTCCGATGTACTGACCCTGACCGGCCTGTATGGCATGTTGCCAGCGTTGCCGGCAGTAGGTGGCAATGAAGGTGTAGGCCGGGTGCTCGCACTCGGGCCGGATACCCAGGGGCCTGCGATCGGGCAGACCGTACTGTTGCCGGTCGGCTGCGGCACCTGGGCCACGCATGTTCTGGCCGATGCCAAATCCCTGATGCCTTTGCCGAACGATGCCGATCCGCTGCAGCTGGCGATGATGACGGTCAATCCGCCGACCGCTTTGCTGATGTTGCGTGAATTCGTTGACTTGCAACCGGGCGAATGGGTGATCCAGAATGCAGCCAATTCCGGCGTCGGTGCCTATCTGATCCAGTTGGCGAAAGCACGTGGCCTGAAAACGGTGAATGTAGTGCGCCGCGAATCGGCGGTGGCCGGTGTGTGCGAGATCGGCGGCGATGTGGTGCTGGTGGATGCACCGGATCTGGCCAAGCGCGTGCGGGAAGCTACCGGCGCTGCTGCCATCCGGCTCGGCATCGATGCCGTCGGCGGTGCCAGCACAGATCGTCTGGCGATGGCCCTGGCCGATGGCGGTGTATTGGTGAATTACGGCGCGATGAGCGGCGAACCCTGCCAGGTGTCGCCGGCCTCATTCGTGTTTCGTGACCTAAGTCTGCGCGGTTTCTGGCTGTCGAAATGGTTCATCCGCGCTACGCCGGCCCAGCGCACGGTCGTTTTCGATGAAGTGGCCAGCTTGATCGCATCCGGCAGGCTGAAATCGCGTATTCAGGCCACTTACCCCATTGATCAGATCAAAGACGCCGTAGCTGCCGCTGCAGCCGGCGAGCGCAAGGGCAAAATTCTGCTGGTGCCGAACGGATAAGCTGAATTATGTTTTAATCTCAGCAGGGTGTATGATTTCGGTAAGTCAGGGTAATCGACAGAGTTCAATCGATATCGCAATTAGGGTCGCAAATGAAAGAACAGCCTCAGTCAATTGATGACAAGTTTGCAGAATTCGAGCGAGAGCTATCCGACCTGCGCGCTATCTATACGGGTATCAATGCGCGTTACCAGGAATCCTTGAGCAGTCTGAGCTTGCTGACTATGCATGCTTCGGAAGCCGCCAAACGAGCCGCCCGTTCCTGCGAGCAGTCCCGTATTGCTGCTATGAATGCCAATGAAGTGGTCAAGGAAGCGCGCTCGGAGAAAATCATGCTCGCGGTACAGGTAGCGGCCACCGCTGCATCCATGGCCGCCATGGCTGCAGTTGAATCCGCCGCCGCCGCCGCTGCTGCCGCCGCTGCCGCCGCCGCTGCCGTTTCCCATCAAGCAGAGACTGCATCGCTCAAGGCCTCCGCTGAAGCCTCGGATGCCTCACGTATTGCCGCTGAAGCTGCGGCGGAAGCGGTACGCTTGGCGCATCAAGCCAATGTCATCGCCAGTGAAATGAAAAAAGATTCCGAAAAATAAATCCTAGAGACGCAGTTCTTGCTTTTTCAGATGGGTAGCACGAGTTTCTGTGCCGGATTGCCACGAGTCATGACTTACCGGGAGCCTCCAAACAAACCCCCGCCGGGGCGGGGGGTGATTGGTGGAGGTGGCGGGAGTTGAACCCGCGTCCGAAAGCGCGCCATTTCCAGCACTACATGCTTAGTCCGTTGTTCAGTCTCGTCGGCAGGCAACACAACGTACGAAGCACACCTGCAAACATACCCGCTTTAGTTGATTCCGGGCTGACGGGTCGCCACCTGGAACGGTTCCATGATAATGACCCTACACCGACGAGCATGGACACAAGTGGGTTCGGGGCGAAGCCTTAAGCGGCTAAAGCGTAGTTGTCGTCGTTGGCAACTAGAGTTTTGCTACTGGATTAACGAGGAAAGTCGCCCCCTCGGCATGCGCCAAATAACTTTGCAACCCCCGTCGAAGCCAGAACACCCCCGAAAGCGGTCAAACAAATTCATTCAACCTCTCCAGTATGCGGCTTCCCGATAGCTTTTTCAATGGCCGATGAACCGGCATTCATAAAAATCATCGCCGATATGATCCTGGGCGCATTCGACGGATCAGGCGTTCTTATTGTGGCGGCGCATCGCGCGCTGCTGCTCGCGCTGCCAGTCGCGGTCCTTGCTGGCCTGACGCTTGTCATGGGCCTGCTTGCCTTTGGCCAGCGCGATCTCCAGTTTGACCTTGTTGCCTTTCCAGTAGCAAGCGGTCGGAATCAAGGTATAGCCGTCGCGCTCGACCTTGCCGACCAGTTTGTCGATTTCATGGCGGTGCAGCAGCAGTTTGCGGGTGCGACGGTCGTCGGCAATCACATGCGTCGAGGCCGATAGCAGCGGGGTAATTTGCGCACCAAACCAGAGGATCTCGCCGCCTTTGACTACCGCGTAACTTTCGCTCATGGCCAGCCGGCCGGCACGGATGGCCTTGAGCTCCCAGCCCTGCAGACTGATGCCGGCTTCAAAGCGTGCCTCCAGATGGTATTCGTGGCGCGCGGTTTTGTTCAGGGCAATCGTCTTTTGACCTTGGCTTGCGCTATTCTTGTCGGTATTCTTCTTCACCATTCGGCTATTGTCGCCGATTTTGCCGAACGCAGGAACGTCATGCCGAAAATCCAACGCCACGCGCTGGTTCGTCATTCAGCGAAACGTATGTACGAGCTGGTCAACGCCGTCGACTGCTATCCGGACTGGTTCGCCTGGTGCACTGCTTCGGAAGTGCTGGAACATACCGAATTCGTGATGCGCGCGCGTCTGGAGCTGCGCATTGCCGGCATCCGCAGTGCCTTCACCACCCGAAACACCCTGGCGCCACCCCGCCGCATCCAGATGCGGTTGGAGGAGGGGGCGTTCAGTCATCTGCGCGGAGAATGGATTTTCCACGCATTGGCCGAAGATGCCTGCAAGGTCAGCCTGAGCCTCGATTTCGAGGCCAACAGCCTGCTGTCACCCGCCTTCGCCTTGGGCTTCCAGGGTTTGGCCGACCGCATGGTCGATGATTTCTGCCGGCAGGCCGACCACGATGACTGAGATGATTGCAATCGAAATCGTCTATGCCGAGCCGGATCGGGTTTGGCGTCAGGAGCTCCAGCTTCCGGCCGGCGCCAGTGTGCAGCAGGCCCTGTCGGCCATGGACCCGGGTCTGTTTCCACCGAACCTCAAGGTATTGCCGGAATTTCTGGCCGTGTATGGCCGCATGGTTCGCGTGAACGAACCCCTGCATGCGAATGACCGCATCGAGTTGTTGCGTCCGCTCATCCGTGACCCGAAAGATACCCGCCGCCTGCGTGCTGCCGACAATCCAGTGAAGAAATCCAAACGCTGAAACGCAAAAGGCGGCCGCAGCCGCCTGATTTGGGAATCCGCGCCGCTCAGCGCTTCTTCTTTTTATCGTCTTTCGGCAGATTGCCGAACTTGGCCATTTCCGCGGCCAACTGGGCATCCTGTTCGGCGAAATATTCGCCTTCCCAGCGCGCCACTGTGTCGCCGTCGAAATGCACGGTGAAGGTTTTGATGTCGGTCTGGCCGTGACCGCGGCGCTGGGTCGCGATGTAATCCCAGCGGTTCTTGTGGAAAGGGTCTTCGACTGCCGGAGAGCCGAGCAGAGCATAGACCTGCGGACGGGTCATGCCGGGAGCCAACTGTTCGACACTGGCTTTGTCCAGAAGATTGCCTTGGAACACCGGTTGTTTGTAGACGAAGCGGCAAGCGCTCAGCAGCAGTACGGCAACGGCGAGGGGGAGTAGCTTACGCATGGCACTCTTCACAATTGTTCAGACCTCAATGATACACTAGCTTACGACCGCCGTAGACGGAAAAAGTTGCACGCCCATGCCTGTACAAAGCAGCGACCTGAAGAAACTGGGACTGAAAGTGACCCACCCGCGCATCCGGATTCTGGAAATTCTGGGTTCGGAAGGGGTGCGCCACCTGAGTGCCGAAGATCTTTACCGCCGCCTGTTGGCGGACGGCGAAGACATTGGCCTTGCGACGGTTTACCGCGTGCTGACCCAGTTCGAGGCCGCCGGTCTGGTCGAAAAGCACAACTTCGAAGGGGGTACCGCGGTCTATGAACTCGACCGCGGTCAGCATCATGATCATATGGTCTGCGTCGAAACCGGCAAAGTCATTGAGTTCAGCAACGCGGAGATCGAGCGTCTGCAGAAACAGATCGCCGCTGAACACGGCTATGACATCGAGGACCACAGTCTGGTCCTGTACGTGCGTCCGAAAAAATAATCGTCAAACCGCGCTTACGCTTGTCCGTGATCCAGCATCGCGGCGGCGTGCGCCAGAGTCTGTGCCGTAAGGGTTTTACCGCCCATCATGCGTGCAATTTCCTGTACGCGGGCATCGCCCACAAGCGGCATGACCTGGCTTTGCGTCGAGCTGCCGTCACTGTGTTTGGCCACGCGCAGATGCTGGTTGCCCAAGCTGGCCACCTGCGCCAAGTGCGTTACGCACAGGACCTGGCAGGCTTTGCCGAGGGCCCGTAACTTCTGCCCGACCACTTCGGCGACCGCGCCGCCGATGCCGGCATCGACTTCGTCGAACACCATGGTCGGTATCGGGTCAAGGCCGAGTGTGGCCACTTCGATGGCCAGACTGATACGTGCCAACTCACCGCCGGAAGCCACTTTGCGCAGCGGCCGGGGCGGCTGTCCGGGATTGGCCGAGACCATGAATTCGCAACGCTCGCCACCATGAAGCTGGGGTTGCGCATCGGCATTGGTTTCGAGTTCAACAAGGAATTGTCCCCCGGCCATGCCCAGTTCCGTCATCAGAGAACTGACATTGGCGCCCAGACGATCAGCCGCCTGTTGCCGTTTTGCAGACAGGATAATAGCGGCCTGCTGCCATTCGGCAGCGGCGGTTTTGCGTTCAGACAGAAGGGCCTCCAGAGTCTCGCCGGCACCGCGCAAGCTCTCCAGTTCCTGCTGCAGGGCATCGGCTTTTTCCCGAAGTGATTCCATCGGGATGCGGTGACGGCGGGCCAGTTCGTGCCAATAGCTGAGCTGGGATTCCAGTGTGGCCAATTCGCCGGCATCCAGTTCGATGCCATCCTGCCATTGCTGCAGTTGGGATACCGCTTCCTTGACCTGGATACTGGCAGATTCGAGCAGTTCCACGACCCCCGCCAGTGCCGGCTCTTCCGTCTGCCAACGACCGAGCTGAGCGGCGCCGGACTGCAGCAGAGCCAAACCATTGCTGGCTTCATCTCCATCCAGTTGCGCCAATGCCGAAGCGGTGGCGGCAAGCAGTTGTTGGGATTGGCTATGGCGCTTGTGCCGGGCAAGGGCTTCAGCGATGCCTGCTGGATCGATCGGTTGTCGGTTCAGCTCCTGCAACTGGTGCTCCAGATCGGCAATGCGTGCGCTGACATCGCCTTGGCTTTGCAGCCGGTCGATCTGCTGCTGCAAGGCATTCCAACGGCGCGTCAGGTCCTGAACCTGGGCGAGATGATTGCCGGCTTGGCCGAATTCATCCAGCAGACCAAGCTGTTTGCGGCGTTCGAGCAGATTCTGCTGCTCATGCTGACCATGGATTTCCAACAGCAACCCACCCAACTCCGCCAATTGGGACAATGTGGCGTTACGGCCATTGATCCACGCTTTGGAGCCGCCATCGGCGCGGATGACCCGGCGCAGTTGGCATTCGCCGTCTTCGTCGCAGTCGTTTTGCTTCAGCCAGGCCAGGGCTTCCGGAGCATCGGCCAGATCGAACACGGCCGAGAGTTCTGCGCGTTCACTGCCAAAGCGGACCATGCCGGAGTCGGCGCGGGCACCGGTCAGGCAGAGCAGGGCATCCACCATCAAGGATTTGCCGGCACCGGTCTCGCCGGTGACGACGGTGAAGCCGGCGCACAGAGCCAGATCATTGGCCGAGACCACGGCGAAATTGGTGAGTTGCAATTGCGTCAACATAGCGGCTATTTTGCCCGATTTGTACCGGCAATAACGCAGGCATCTCCGAATTTTGAATCGGAATGCATGCCAATGCTATGCCCGGCGGCCGCTTTGTCCTATGCTAACGGCATGAATTTTCCGCTTGACCCGCGCGCCCGTCGTTTGTTGCACACCCTGATCGCCCAGCATATCCGCGAGGGCACGCCGGTGCCCAGCCGCATCTTGGCCAAGCAGGCGGGTCTGGAGGTGAGCCCGGCCACTATCCGCAACATCATGGCCAACCTCGAGGATGTCGGTCTGCTGGCGGCCCCGCATACCTCGGCCGGGCGGGTACCGACGGCGCAGGCTTACCGCCTGTTCGTCGACTCCCTGCTGGAGGTGGCGCCCTTGCGCGAACCCGAGCTGGAACGTCTGCGCGAACAGATGGCACCCGGTACGGGAACCCAGGCGCTGTTGGCACAGGCCAGCGAGATGCTGTCGGCGATGAGCCGGTTCGTCGGCGTGGTGACCGTACCACAGCGCGGGCAGTCGGCATTCAAGCACATCGATTTCCTCGCGCTCGATGACAATCGGGTACTGGTCATCCTGGTCTTTCCCGACAACGAGGTACAGAACCGCATCGTCCAGTTGCAGCGCCCGTTTTCCCCTGAGGCCTTGGAGCAGACCGCCAATTATCTCAACCGCCATTTCGCGGGCCAGGGCTTTGCCCAGATTCGCCGGCAACTGGTCGCCGAAATGCAGCAGGCCAAATCGGAAATGGACACCTTGCTGAGCGCCGCCCTTGACATCTCCCAGCAGCTGCTCGCCGCCGAGCCGCGCCCGGAAGACATGGTGCTTTCCGGCCAGACCCAGCTCATGGGCGCCCAGGGCCTGTCCGACATGGACCGTCTGCGGAGCTTGTTCGAAGCCTTTTCCCGCAAGCGCGAAATCCTCGGCCTGCTCGAATCCTGCGCCGATGCCCAGGGCGTGCGGGTGTTCATCGGCGAAGAAAGTGGCCTGGCGCCGCTGCAGGCCTGTACGGTGATTACCGCGCCGTACTCCAGCCAGGGTCAGGTGTTGGGTGTGCTGGGTGTGATTGGACCGACCCGGATGCCCTATGAACGGGTCATCCCGATTGTCCAAGCCACCGCCGATTTGCTCGGCGATGCCTTGAAACTGGACTGAGCATCCCCAAATCTGCCTTGTGCCCGGATTTCGGGCGGTTTTTCATGGACAAGGCTCATGCATACGAACGATCCCGTTCCGGAATCTCCGGAAACTCCCGACAGCCCTGAAACCCCGGAAATCGATGCCCAGCAGCAACTGCTGGCCGATTTCGAGCAGCTCAAGGCCGCCGTGGCCCAGATGCAGGAAGAGCGTTTGCGCGAACGCGCCGAGCTCGACAACCAGCGCAAGCGTCTGGCGCGTGACGTGGACATGGCCCGCAAGTTCGCCAACGAGCGTCTGCTCGGTGATCTGCTGCCGGTGTTCGACAGCCTGGATGCCGGTTTAAGTACGGCCGGCAGTCACGACAGCCCGCTGCGTGAAGGACTTGACCTGACTTATAAACAACTGCTGAAAGTCGCCGCCGACAACGGCCTGCAGCTGATTGACCCGGTCGGCCAGCCGTTCAATCCGGATCAGCACCAGGCCATCAGCCGGCAGGACGGCAGCGATGCCGCACCCGATACCGTGGTGCAGGTGTTCCAGAAAGGTTACTTGCTGAATGAACGCCTGCTGCGCCCGGCCTTGGTCGTGGTCGCCGGCGCTTGAAATCCGGCAAAAGCCCCACACATCCTGAAACAGACGGCGATAACGCCTCCAATCAACACATCCTGAGGAGAAACAGACATGGGTAAAATCATCGGCATCGATCTGGGCACCACCAACAGCTGCGTTTCCGTAATGGAAGGCGGCGTTGCCAAAGTCATCGAGAATGCGGAAGGCGATCGCACCACGCCGTCCATCGTGGCCTTCACCAAGGACGGTGAAGTCATCGTCGGCGCCTCGGCCAAACGCCAGGGCGTGACTAATCCGAAAAACACCTTCTTTGCAGTGAAGCGCCTGATCGGCCGCAAATTCACCGACGCTGAAGTCAAGAAAGACATTGATCTGGTGCCGTATGGCATCGTCGCGCATGACAACGGCGACGCCTGGGTGCAGACCGCCGAAGGCAAGAAAATGGCGGCCCAGGAAATTTCCGCACGTGTTCTGGAAAAAATGAAGAAAACCGCCGAGGCCTATCTGGGCGAAGCGGTCACCGAAGCGGTCATCACCGTGCCGGCCTACTTCAACGACTCGCAGCGCCAGGCCACCAAGGACGCCGGCCGTATCGCCGGTCTGGAAGTCAAGCGCATCATCAACGAGCCGACCGCGGCCGCTCTGGCCTACGGCCTCGACAAGAAAGGCGGTGACCGCAAGATCGCCGTATACGATCTCGGTGGCGGCACCTTCGACGTATCGATCATCGAAATCGCCGAAATCGACGGCGAGAAGCAGTTCGAAGTACTGGCCACCAACGGCGACACCTTCCTCGGCGGCGAAGACTTCGACAACCGTATCATCGATTTCCTGGTGGAAGAGTTCAACAAGGAGCAGGGCATCGACCTGCGCAAGGATCCGCTTGCCCTGCAGCGCCTGAAAGACGCCGCCGAACGTGCCAAGATTGAACTGTCGAGCTCGCAGCAGACCGACATCAATCTGCCGTACGTCACCGCCGACGCTTCCGGCCCGAAACACCTGAATATCAAGCTGACCCGCGCCAAGCTGGAAGCCCTGGTCGATGATCTGGTCAAGAAGACCATCGAGCCCTGTCGTATCGCCTTGAAAGACGCCAACCTGCGCGCCGCCGATGTGTCCGACGTGATCCTGGTCGGCGGCATGACCCGCATGCCGAAAGTGCAGGCGGCCGTGGCCGAATTCTTCGGCAAGGAACCGCGTAAAGACGTCAACCCGGACGAAGCCGTCGCCATCGGTGCCGCCGTGCAGGGCGGTGTGTTGGCCGGTACCGTGAAAGACGTGTTGCTGCTCGACGTCACCCCGCTGTCACTCGGTATCGAAACCATGGGCGGCGTGTTCACCAAGATCATCGAGAAGAACACCACCATCCCGACCAAGGCCTCGCAGACCTTCTCGACCGCCGAGGACAACCAGTCGGCGGTGACCGTGCACGTGCTGCAGGGCGAGCGCGAACAGGCCCGCTACAACAAGTCTCTGGCCCGCTTCGATTTGGCCGGCATCGATGCCGCGCCGCGCGGCATGCCGCAGATCGAAGTCAGCTTCGACATCGATGCCAACGGCATCCTGCATGTTTCGGCCAAGGACAAGAAGAACGGCAAAGAGCAGCGCATCGAGATCAAGGCCGGTTCCGGTCTGTCGGAAGCGGAAATCCAGCAGATGGTGCAGGATGCTGAAGCGCACCGCGAAGATGACAAGAAGTTCCATGAGCTGGTGACCACCCGCAACATGGCTGATGCTGCCGTGCACAGCACCCGCTCCGCCATCAAGGAGCACGGCGACAAAGTGCCGGGTGATCAGCTCGGCGCGATTGAAACCGCGCTCAGCGATCTGGAAACCGCGATGAAGGGTGACGATAAGGCCCAGATCGAGGCCAAGACCGAGGCCCTCAGTCAGGCCGCGCAGTCCTTGTATGCCGCTGCTTCAGCCGCTGCCCAGCCGGAAGGTCCGGCCCAGGCGCAGCCAGCCGGTGATGACGTGGTGGATGCCGAATTCACCGAAGTCAAAGACGACCAGAAGTAAGCATGTTGATTCCGACCCACACCGGTCTGTTGCCGGTGTGGGTTTTTCCGTGAAGTAGAACCGGATTGTCCGTCATGAGCAAGCGTGATTTTTACGAAGTCCTCGGTGTAGCCAAGAATGCCAGTGAGGAAGACCTGAAGAAAGCCTACCGCCGTCTGGCGATGAAGCATCACCCGGACCGCAATCCAGGCGATGACAAGGCTGAGCACGCGTTCAAGGAAGCCAAAGAAGCCTATGAGGTGTTGAGCGACGTCACCAAGCGCCGCGCCTATGATGCCCACGGCCATGCGGCATTCGAACATGGCATGGGTGGCGGCGGAGCCGGTTATGCCGACATGGGGGATATCTTCGGTGACATCTTCGGTGACATTTTCGGCGGCGGACGCGGTCAGCGTGGTCCCCGGCGAGGCAATGACCTGCGTTATGTACTCGAGTTGGACCTGGAAGAAGCGGTGTTCGGTGTCGACAAGCAGGTTGACATCCCGACTCTGATTGCCTGTGAACCCTGCAGAGGCTCGGGATCTGAAGATGGCAAGAGCGACACCTGTAAAACCTGTCAGGGTCGGGGCCAGGTCCGTATGCAGCGGGGCATCTTCGCCATGGAGCAGCCATGTCCGTCCTGTGGCGGTCGCGGCGAAACCATCGCCAAGCCTTGCAAGTCCTGCCATGGTCAGGGCCGTAAGCAGAGCCAGAAAACCCTGCAGGTCAAAATTCCGGCCGGCGTCGATACCGATGACCGGATCCGTCTGCAAGGCGAAGGCGAGGCCGCGCCGGCCGGCGGTGTTGCCGGTGATCTGTATGTGGAAGTCCATGTCCGGCCGCATCCGATCTTCCAGCGTGAAGGCAATGACCTTTACTGTGAAGTACCGATTCGTTTCAGTCAGGCCGCGCTCGGTGCCGAACTGAGCGTACCGACTCTTCAGGGCGAAGCCCTCGTGAATGTGCCCGCCGAAACCCAGACCGGCAAGGTGTTCCGTCTGCGCGGCAAGGGTGTGAAATCGGTGCGCAGCCAAGGTACCGGTGATCTCTTGTGTCGGGTGGTGGTGGAGACCCCGGTCAATCTCACCGGAAAGCAACGCGAATTACTGGAAACTTTCGAACAAACCTTCGAGGGTGACGCCGGTGCCAAGCATTCCCCGAAGTCCAGCAGCTTCTTCGATGGTGTGAAGTCCTTTCTGGATCGGATCATTTCCTAGCGGGCATTATGGCGCCCAAGATGGAGAGCCGCTCTACTGCTGCGCTCAAGCTTGCAGTTACTTAACAGGATTTGAACATATCTTTATGAATTGATTCATTTTTAGTTCATTAAATGGACTTGTGTTCAGTCTGGGTTTTCGTTAAGGTGGATAAACTCTCGCGATGTCTCTCAGCCTTTGGAGCACCCGATGCGATTTCTGTCCCTGTTAGCCCTCGGTCTTTTTTCCGCCATTCCAGTCCACGCCCAGTCCATCGACGCTTCGTTAATCGCGCGTCTGGCCCCGAAAATCAAACCCTCAGTCATCAACGAAGCCGTTTCCGCAATGAATTGTGCCCGCAAGAACGGGGTTGGCATCAATGCCAGCAGGGTCGCCATCATCGATTACACCATTCCCTCGCGCCTGCCGCGGCTGTGGGTGCTGGATCTGAAACAGCAGAAACTGTTGTTCGAAGAACACGTCGCCCATGGTCAAGGATCCGGACATGACATTCCCAATGTATTCTCCGACCGCGAAGGCAGTCACCAGACCAGTCTTGGCCTGTTCCTGACCGACAGCACCTATCAGGGCGGCAACGGCTATTCCCTGCGACTGCATGGCCTGAGCAAAGGCTTCAACGAATCGGCGCTGCGGCGTCTGATCGTGATGCATGGTGCGCCGTATGTGAACCCCATCGCCGCCATGGCCATGGGTCGTCTGGGTCGGTCCTGGGGCTGTCCGGCGGTACGTCGTGAAGTCGCCCAACCGATGATTGACACCCTCAAACAGGGGCAATTCATCTATTCCCACGGTCCAGGCACCGAGAAGCTCTCGCTGTGCAAGACCGAGAATCTGGCGCTGTTGGCCCTGCCTCCGGATAGTACGTCACAAAGTGCTCGCTGAGATAAGGCATTCGGAACCGATTACCCGCTGATCTGGAAGCGATTACAGTTCCGTTGAGCAATCAATCAAATTGTTCTGGCTCTGAACGTGTCGCATTGGCCCAGATCGCCGCTATCGAAGCCCCGGCGGAACCAGTGCATGCGCTGTTCGGCGCTGCCATGGCTGAAAGAATCAGGCATCACCATGCCCCGGCTCCGACGCTGCAGGGTGTCGTCGCCGATGGCCTGGGCGGTGTTGATGGCTTCTTCCAGGTCGCCGGACTCCATCCATTGTTTTTCCTGTTGGGCGTAATGCGCCCAAAGGCCGGCGTAGCAATCGGCCTGTAGTTCCTGACGCACCAAAAGGCCGCCGTCACCTTCGACGGTACCGCCTCTGGCGCGGACTTTATTCACCTGGTCGGAGACGCCAGTCAGGGTTTGGATGTGATGGCCGACTTCGTGGGCAATGACATAGGCTTGCGCGAAATCGCCGCCACCGCCGAGTTTGGCGGTCATTTCATCGAAAAACTGGGTATCGAGATAGACCTTGCGATCGCCCGGACAATAAAACGGGCCCACAGCGCTGGTGGCACCGCCACAGGCCGATTGAACCGAACCGCTGAACAATACCATGGTCGGTGCCGGATACTGCTGGCCACTGGCGCTGAAAATTCGGCCCCAGACGTCTTCGGTGGAGGCCAGCACCACTTTTGAAAATTGCTGTTCTTCGGTGACCGGAGCGTTCGAATCAATCGGTATGTTTGCTGCCGGTGGCGCGGCACTTTGCATCTGCGCCAGAAAGCCAAGCATTTCCATCGGATTCTTGCCCATGATCAGGCCGAGAATAATGACAAGCACAGCGCCGCCCAGACCCATTTTCATACTGCTGCCGCGACCGCTGCTGCTTCCGATTTCGACATTGCTGCTTTCACGTTGCCCACGCCATTTCATGAAAAGTCCTCAGCCCGACTCAGGGCAACGGGGAGAATTGATAAATACCGCCATCAGCCATCAGGGCCAGATGCAGGTTGCCGTCCTTGATCACAAACGAGCGCACGAACGGCATGTCCTTGGTGAATCGGTTGTAGAGGGATTTTTCGCCGCAGAACGCCATGGTGCTGCGCAGTGGCCCGAATTCAAGGCCGGACGGCGATGTGTAGGTATAGCTGCCGCCGAGCATATTGCAGTCGGCCTTGATGCTGACGCTGCCATCACTCGTGAAACGAAGGATATATTTGCCGGCCGTATCGGGTTTGAGCACGGTATCGTCCAAGTACTGGATATCCAGCAACTGCCATTGGGTATCGCGCAGCGGATCGGGTACGGGCAGCGTCGTTATCGTGGTGCCGGCGCAGGCGGGTAATAGCAACATCATCATGGAAAAAATAAATCCACGCATACTGTTCTCTCCAGTTCTCGATAACCCAGTCTTATGATGCCACGGACACTCCCATGAGGCGAGACTCAGCCGGCATGGGAGTCGTTGAACTGCAAGCGCGCCAGTTCCGCGTACAGACCGTTCTCGGCCATCAGGCTCTGATGGGTGCCAGTGGCGATAACGCGGCCTTTATCCATCACTACGATGCGGTCGGCTTTCAGCACGGTAGCAAGCCGGTGGGCAATGACCAGTGTCGTGCGGCCTTGCATAAGGTGTTCGAGCGCCACCTGTACCGCCCGTTCGGACTGTGCATCGAGCGCGCTGGTGGCTTCGTCGAGCAGCAGAATCGGTGCATCTTTGAGCAGGGCACGGGCGATGACGATGCGCTGTTGTTGGCCGCCGGAAAGGCGGGCACCATGTTCGCCAAGCGCGCTGTCGAGTCCTTCGGGCAGAGCCTGGATGAACTCCCAGGCTTCGGCGGCGATGCAGGCGCGTTTGACCGCGTCGTCATCGGCATCCAGATGGCCGTAGCGGATGTTGTCGCGGGCGCTGCCGCCGAAAATCACCGGGTCCTGCGGCACGAGCGCGATCTGCCGACGCAGATCATCGACCGCCAGTGCCGCCAGTGGCGCATCACCGAGACGGATCGTGCCATGCTGCGGATCGTAGAAGCGCAACAGCAGCTGGAACACCGTGCTCTTGCCGGCGCCCGAAGGCCCGACCAGCGCCACGGTTTCACCCGGACGGATCGCCAGCGAGAAATCCTGCAGGGCTTTGTCATCCGGCCGGCTCGGGTAGCTGAATGCGACCTGTTCGAAATGAATCGCCTGTTTGCCGTCCTGGACAGCCCGGTTTTCGGCGACCGTCAGTGCGCTGTGCTCCGCGAATAGATCGGCGATGCGGCTCATGCCGCCGGCCGCCCGCTGCACTTCCGCCCAGACCTCCGCCAAGGCGCCAACCGAGCCGGCACCGATCATGGCGTAGAACACGAATTGCGTGAGCGTGCCGGCGCTCATGCTGCCGGAGACCACACTGCGTGCCCCCGACCAGAGAATCAGGGTGATGCCTCCGAAAATAATCAGAATGGCAAATGCGGTCAGTGCCGACTGCAGCCCGATACGTTTACGCGCGGCCGCCAGGGCATAATCGATGGCGGCGGTGAAGCGTCCGGTTTCATAATTTTCGCGTACGAAGCTCTGCACGGTGTGCACGGCATTGAAGGTTTCACTGGCACGCGCGTTGGCATCGGCCAGACGGTCCTGGCTGTTTTTGGAGGCGCCGCGCACACTGCGGCCGGACAGCACCATCGGCAATACCATCAACGGGATGCCGATGAGGACATAGGCGCCCAGCCGTGGATTGGTGATCACCATCATCACCGCACTGCCGACCACGGTGATGGCGCTGCGCAAGGCAATGGACATGCTTGAGCCGAGCACCGTGCGCAGCAGCTCGGCATCGGCCGACAGCCGCGAGATCAGTTCGCCGGAGCGGGTTTCATGGAAGAAGCGCTGGTCGAGCCGGATCAGATGGGCGTACAGCTGCTTGCGCAGATCGGCGATGACGCGTTCGCCCAGCAGGGATACGAAATAGAAGCGGGCGGCCGTGGCCAGAGCCAGCAGGGAGGCGACGGCGAACAGCAGCAGGAACCAGCGGTCGATGTCACCGTCCCGGGAAAAGCCCTGATCGACCAGATGTTTGAGGGCGACCGGAAAAAACAGGGTTGCACTCGATGACACCGATAAGGCCAGCAACCAGAACAGCAATAAGCGCCGATGCGGCTTCAGGAATGGCAGCAGGCCTTTCAGGGTGTTGATCGGCCGACTGGCCGATGCCGGTTTGTCATTCATCGGGGTCTACTCGGAGGCGCAGGCGGCCTTCACTGAGCTGTGCGTTCAAGGATTGACCCGGCCTGACCTGCTGCGGACGCAGGATCACGCGGCTGTCGTGATCGCGCAGGATGCTGTAACCCCGGGCCAGCGTGGCCAGCGGGCTGAGTGCATTGAGGCCGATGCCGGCCTGTTTCAGACGATCGATGCGTCGGTCCAGCTGACGTTGCAGATTGCGATGCAGGCTCTGTTGCAGCGCGGTGATGCCCGCGCGTTGCAGGGCGATGCGGTTCTGCGGTCCGGCGCGGTCAAGGCGGTGCGTGGCCAGGCGCAGCCGCTGGGCGGGACTGAGCAGGCGTTGTTGCATGGCATGTTGCAGACGTACGCGCAGGGCCTGCAGCTGTTGGCTGCCATTGTGCAGACGCTGTGCCGGCCGGACTGCCTGAAGACGGAGCAGGGCGGTGTCGTTGCGCTGTGCTGCGGACTGCAATCTGCCGCGCATGGCCTGCTGCAGTTTTTGTGCCAGTAAATTCAGGCGCCGTTGCAGTTCCCCGGCATCCGGCGACAGCAACTCCGCCGCTGCCGACGGTGTCGGTGCCCGCAGATCGGCGGCGAAATCCAGCAGACTGAAATCCACCTCGTGGCCGATGGCCGAAATCACTGGAATCGGGGCGCTGGCCACCAGGCGCACCAGGGCTTCATCGTTGAATGGCCACAGGTCTTCCAGTGAGCCGCCGCCCCGGGTAATCAAAATGGCATCGTAGCGGCCGCTGGCGAGAGCGGCCTGCAGGGCGATACGGATTTCGGCAGCAGCTTCGGCACCTTGGACCGGAACCGGCCACAGCTCCACCGGCAGGAGCGGAAAACGCCGCTCCAGTACCGACAGCACATCGTGGACAGCGGCGCCGCGGGGCGAGGTGATCAGGCCCAGCCGTTTCAGCCAGCGTGGCAGCGGCCGTTTGCGGTCGGTGGCGAACAGACCCTCAGCGTCCAATTTGGCTTTCAGGCGCTCATAGGCCAATTGCAATGCGCCCTGTCCGGCCGGCTCGATGGACTCGACCGACAACTGGTATTCGCCGCGGGCTTCATACAGCGTCACGCGTGCCCGCACCAGCACCAACTGGCCGTCTTTGATTGGTGCCGACAACAGCATGGCGCGGTTGCGGAAC
Organism: Arenimonas sp.; assembly: GCF_044348765.1. Classification (GTDB taxonomy): domain Bacteria; phylum Pseudomonadota; class Gammaproteobacteria; order Xanthomonadales; family Xanthomonadaceae; genus Arenimonas. The sequence continues at coordinate 6,412 of NZ_JBIKSE010000008.1, read as the reverse complement.
ATGGCGCAACGGACCTGGGCCGATGCATCTTTCAGGCTGAAATACAGGTGGCCGGAGGCCGGCCGGGACAGATTGCTGATTTCGCCCTCCAGCCAGATCTGGCTGAAGTTGGATTCAAGTAAATCGCGGGCCAAGGCATTGAGCTGTGCCGGCTTGAAGATGCGGCGTTCGGTGGCGGGAGAAAGGGCAGAAATCACCGGTATAGGATACCTGACTGCACGGAATTCCGCGATTTCCATTAGACTATCGGCTTGAGCAGACGTTGACGGAATCTGCAGCTCCGGGCGTCAACCGCGATTGCATCCTGCTCATCGAGCCGGGCTGAACAGGTATTTCCATGCAGAGTGATTCCCCGATCCCCCGTCGCCCCTGCCATGCCGTGAAAGTCGGTCGCGCCACCGTCGGTGGCGGTGCGCCGATCGTGGTGCAGTCGATGACCAATACCGACACCGCCGACATCGCCGCCAGCGTCAAGCAGATCGCCGAGCTTTGGCGTGCCGGCTCGGAAGTGGTGCGGGTTACCGTCAACAATCCGGAATCGGCCAAAGCCGTGCCGCAAATCGCTGACAAACTGGCGATGATGGGCATCGATGTGCCGCTTGTCGGTGACTTCCATTACAACGGCCATCAATTGCTCACTGACGAGCCGGCCTGTGCTGAGCGTCTGGCCAAGTACCGCATCAATCCGGGCAATGTCGGCTTCGGAAAAAAACGCGACAGCCAGTTCGGCGCCATCATCGATCTGGCCAACCGCTATGAAAAACCGGTGCGCATCGGCGTCAACTGGGGTTCGCTCGATCAGGCGCTGGCCCAGCAGATGATGGATGAAAACGCACTGCGCTCCGAGCCCTGGAGTGCAGCCCGGGTGCTGCAGGAGGCCCTGGTGCGCTCGGCATTGGATTCGGCGGCACGGGCCGAACAGCTCGGCATGCCGCACAACCGCATCCTGCTGTCGGCCAAGGTTTCCGGCGTGCAGGAGCTGATCGCGGTGTACCGCGATCTGGCCAAACGCTGCGCGTATCCCTTGCATCTGGGCCTGACCGAGGCCGGCATGGGCAGCAAGGGCATCGTGGCCTCCACCGCCGCGCTCGCGGTATTGCTGCAGGAGGGCATCGGCGACACCATCCGCATTTCGCTGACCCCGGAACCGGGCGCTTCACGCACCCAGGAAGTGATTGTGGCCCAGGAGCTTTTGCAGACCATGGGCTTGCGCGCCTTCACACCCCTGGTGACCGCCTGCCCGGGCTGCGGCCGGACCACCTCGGAGTTCTTCCAGGAATTGGCCAAATCGGTGCAGGAGCACGTGCGTGCGAAAATGCCGGAATGGAAAATCAGCCACCCGGGCGCGGAACATCTGACGTTGGCGGTGATGGGCTGCGTGGTCAATGGACCGGGCGAGTCCAAGCATGCCGACATCGGCATTTCATTGCCGGGGACCGGCGAAGCGCCGGCGGCGCCGGTGTTCATCGATGGCGAAAAGAAACTGACTCTGCGCGGCGACAACATCGCCCAGGAATTCACCGCGCTGATCGATGCCTACGTCGAACATAAATACAAACGCGGATAATCTTCAGCACCGTCAACGCTGCAGCGTGTCCGAGAAGATCTCGGGATCGGTCACCGCCGGTTTAGCGCGGGTGATTTCCCGGTGCGCCAGATACAGGTTGGATCCGAAGATGATCAGCGCACCGATCAGGGTGTAGTGATCAACGCCTTCGTCGAACAGCCACCAGCCGAACACGGCGACCACCAGCACCTGCATGAAGCTGATCGGAGTCAGGATGGAGGCATCGCCGAGCTGCAGGGCGCGGGTCCAGCACATGTGCGCCACGGTGCCGAATAATCCAGCCAGCACCAGCCACAGCCAGGTGATGCCCGAGGGCGTTTGCCAGAACAGCAGAGCCGGCACCAGCGACATCGGCACCCACAAGGCGGTGGTGAACACCACGATGGCATCCGGGCTTTCGGTGCGAGTCAGGAATTTGATGGAGATCGCCACGCTCGCGCTCATCAGCGCTGCCAGCAAGGCGACCAGACTGGCACCGGTGAAGCTGTCGGCGCCGGGCTGCAGCAGAATCAGCACGCCGATGAAACCGATGAGGACCGCCGCCCAGCGCCGGGCACGGACGGTTTCGCCCAATACCCAGACCGCTCCGATGGTCACGAACAGCGGGGTCGAGTAGGAAATCGCCACGGCCTGCGCCAGCGGCAGATGCACGATGGCCCAGAACCCGGACAGCATGCCGACCGTGCCGATCGCGCAACGCAACAGATACAAGGGCAGTTTGGCCGTTTTCAGCAGGCTTGGGCCGTGCTTGAACAGCAGCGGCAGGGTGAACAGCAGACCGAACAGGTTGCGGAAGAACGCGATCTCGAAGGGATGTTGCGTTTCAGAGGCCAGGCGGATGACCACCGCCATCAAACCGAACAACAGCGTGCTGAACAGCATCAACAGCACCGCACGGGCGGTCGGATGCGTGTGTTTGTCGGGAATCAAAAATCGGCACCGAGAATGCGCGGTTCCGGTTCCAATGCCACACCGAATTGCGCCTGCACCGAGTCCACCACCTTGCGGGCCACCGCCAGCAGTTCGGCGCCGGTCGCTTTGCCGTGATTGACCAGCACCAGCGCGTGCTGTTCGGCAATGCCGGCGTCGCCTTCGCGGTAGCCTTTCCAGCCGGATTTTTCAATCAACCAGGCGGCCGAGAGTTTTTTATGACCGTCCACGCCAGAGGGAAACACCGGCAACTCCGGATGCGTGGTCTTCAGGGCATCGGCGTCGGCATCGGACAGCATCGGATTTTTGAAGAAACTGCCGGCATTGCCGATCAGGGCCGGATTCGGCAGCTTGCGGGTGCGGATGCGGCTGATGGCCTCGGCCAGATGCAGCGCTTTCGGTTCGCTGATGCCCATCGCGGCCAGCTCTTCCGGTACGCCGGCGTAAGCCATTTTCAAGGGCCGGGTTTTATCCAGACGGAACTCGACGGCGGTAATCACCCATTGATCGCGTTCGCGTTTAAAGCGCGAGTCGCGGTAGCCGAACGCGCACTCGGCATGGCTCAGGCGTTTGATGCGCCCGCTGACGCGGTCGAAAGCTTCCACGGTCTCGATGAACTCGCCCACCTCTACGCCGTAGGCCCCGATGTTCTGGATCGGGCAGGCACCGACCGTACCGGGAATCAATGCCATGTTTTCCAGACCGTTCCAGCCGCGGGCCAGGGTCCAATGCACCAGTTCGTTCCAGAGCATGCCGGCTTCGGCGCGGATCAGCGCTTGGCTGTCGTTCTGTTCCAGGATCCTGCAGTCATCACCGCTCAGGCACAGCACAAGTCCCGGGTAGTCGGCGGCGAACAGCACATTGCTGCCTTCGCCCAGCACCAGCACCTCGAGGCCTTTCATCGCAGCCAGATCGAAAGCCTCACCGATACGGGACGGATCGCGGACATCGCACATGGCCGCCGCGCGTGCGGCGATGTGCAGGGTGTTGCGGCCGGCCAGCGAGACGTCATCGGCCCATGGCAGGGGCTGCATCAGTCTGCACCCAGACGGTGGCGGCGCATGGCATTGACGCACTCGCCGATCAGTTCCGGACCGCGGTAGATGAAACCGGTATAAATCTGCACCAAGGACGCGCCGGCCGAGATTTTGCCGAGCGCATCGGCACCTTCGGTGATGCCGCCGACGCCGATGATCGGAATGCTGTTGTCCAAGTGCAGACGCAGCCGGCGCAGGGTGTGCGTGGCCTTTTCGTACAGCGGCTTACCCGACAGGCCGCCGACCTGGCCGGCAATCGGGTTCGGACCGAGCATGCTGCGGTCGATCGTGGTGTTGCCGGCGATCACGCCATCGAGTTTGGCGGCGTTGAACACGCCGGCGATGCCTTCGATTTCCGCTTCCGACAGATCCGGCGCGATCTTGACCAGCATCGGCACGCGGCGGCCGCGCACGGCGGCCAGAGCTTCCTGCGCGGCACGCAGTTCGTGGACGAACACGCGCAGGGCTTCTTCGCCCTGCAGATCACGCAGGCCCTGGGTGTTGGGCGAGGAGATGTTGACGGTGATGTAGTCGGCGTAGTCGTACACGCGCTCGAGACAATGCAGATAGTCGTCGATGGCGCGCTCGTTCGGCGTGTCTTTGTTCTTGCCGATGTTGATGCCGAGGATGCCTTCGCGTTTGGAACGCGCGACGTTTTTGACCAGGGCATCGACGCCGTGGTTGTTGAAGCCGAGCCGGTTGATGAGGCCCATCTCGTCTTTCAGGCGGAACATGCGTGGCTTGGGGTTGCCTGCCTGCGGGCGCGGAGTGACCGTGCCGATTTCCACGAAACCGAAACCCAGCGCCATCAGCGCATCGATGTGCTCGCCGTTCTTATCCAGCCCGGCAGCGCAGCCGACCGGGTTCGGAAAACTGATGCCGAAGGCTTGGGTCGGCAGCGGCTTGGGTTTGACTGCCAACAGCGGGTTCAAGCCGGTGCGATAGGCCGTTTCCAGCGCCGCCAGACCGAGCGTGTGCGCACGCTCGGCGTCCATGCAGAATAGCAGGGGCCGGGCCAGGGAATACATCAGAAGTCGAACTTGATGCCTTGGGCCAGCGGCAGCGAATCCGAATAGTTGATGGTGTTGGTCTGACGACGCATGTACACCTTCCAGGCATCCGAGCCGGACTCGCGGCCACCGCCGGTTTCTTTTTCACCACCGAAGGCGCCGCCGATCTCGGCACCGGAGGTGCCGATGTTGACGTTGGCGATGCCGCAGTCGGAGCCGCTGGCGGCCAGGAAGGCTTCCGCGGCTTTCAGGTTCTGGGTGAAGATGGCGGAGCTCAGGCCTTGCGGCACGGCGTTCTGCAGCGCGATGGCTTCATCCAGGGTCTTGAAGGTCATCACATACAGGATCGGGGCGAAGGTTTCGGCCTGCACCACGGCATCGGAATTTTTGATGTTGCCGATGATGGTCGGCAGCACGAAATTGCCGCGGCCTTCAATGGCCGCGCCGCCGGTCAGCACGGTGCCGCCGGCCGCTTTCGCGCCGTCGATGGCTTTCAGGAACTGCGCCACGGCTTCTTTCGAGTTCAACGGACCCATCAGGGTGGTGGCCAGAGTCGGATCGCCGATTTTGGTTTCGATTTGTTTGTACGCGGCGACCAGCTTTTCGACCACCACATCGCGCAGGGCTTCATGCACGAACAGGCGGCGGGTGGTGGTGCAGCGCTGGCCGGCGGTGCCGACGGCACCGAACACGATGGCCGGAATCGCCAGTTTCAGATCGGCGCTGTCGTCGACGATGATGGCGTTGTTGCCGCCCAGTTCCAGCAGGGAACGGCCCATGCGGCGCGCCACGCGCTCGCCGACCATGCGGCCGACGTGGGTCGAACCGGTGAAGCTGATCAGGGCCACGCGTTTATCGTCCACGAAGTTCTGGGCGATTTCGGTGCCGGCATCGTTGAACAGGAAGAACAGATCCGGGAAGCCGGCTTTATTCAGGGCCTCGTTGCAGATCTTCATCGCGGCGATGGCCGAGAACGGCGTCTTCGGTGACGGTTTCCAGATGCAGATATCGCCGCACACGCCGGCGAGAAAAGCATTCCAGGCCCAGACCGCGACCGGGAAGTTGAAGGCCGAGATGATGCCGACCAGACCGATCGGATGGTATTGCTCGTACATGCGGTGGCCCGGACGCTCCGAGTGCATGGTCAGGCCGTACAGTTGGCGCGACAGACCCACGGCGAAATCGCCGATGTCGATCATTTCCTGCACTTCGCCGTCGCCTTCGGGTTTGATCTTGCCCATTTCAAAGGCCACCAGCGAACCAAGCGCGTCTTTGTGGGCACGCAGGGCGTCGGCACACAGGCGGATGGCTTCGCCGCGTTTCGGGGCCGGGGTGCTGCGCCAGATGGCATAGGCTTCTTCGGCGCGGGCGATGAGGGTGTCGTAATCGCTCTGGCTGGAGGCGTAAACGCGGCCGATGACTTCGCCGGTGCTCGGGTTGACCGGTTCCAGCACGCCGGCATCGGTGGTTTTGGACCATTCGCCGCGGCCGAGGTAGGTGCCGGATTCGGTGTCGGAAAGGCCGAGGGCAGCGAGAACGGGGTGCGTCATGACAACTCCAAACAGGGGCAATAAACCGCTATTTTACCCGATTTGACCGCCTTTTCCGATCCTTCAGCGCCGCTGCGCCGGGGTTCACGCCGAATCCCATCGGCCTGAATTATGCTTAAGCATTGCCAAGGAGAAGCCATGTCGCCGAATTCGACTGCCACCGCACGTCTGCTGACCTACGCCGGCATTCTGCCGTTTGCCATCGGCCTGGCCGGACAGCTGTTTGCGCCCGCGGCCGCGCCTTGGCAGCCATGGACCGCGGCCTATGGCGCGGTGATCGCCGCGTTCATCGCCGGCATCCACTGGGCGGTGCATCTG